>JAEWWJ010000016.1 GCA_023396415.1 Bacteroidota bacterium | reverse complement strand
CCCATTGGCAGCGGGCTGGCCATTTTGCTTGCTTTAGGGGCTGGATATGGCGGCAAAAAATTGTACGACGCCCGCAAAAAGATAGAGGAATAGTTTAGATTTCGGGAAACGATGATGGGGATTGTTTAATAATACGTGACCCATTGCATTTGTAGAGACGTTGCATGCAAGGTCTCTACAAATGCAACGTCTCTACCAATCCTACCAATCCTACCAATCCTACCAATCCAACCAATCCCGCCGGCAAAAAATCAACAAATGGCGGCCATATCACCAAAATCAAATACCATTTCAACCATCATCCGTTCCTACAAATCTGCCGTTACCAAACATGCCAACCAATTGGGATTGGAAAATGGATGGCAATCGCGTTTCCACGACCACATCATCCGCAACGATGCGGAATATCAACGCATTTCAGATTACATCATTCACAATCCGGCCTATTGGAAGGAGGATACATTTGATTCACAGTGAAACAGTGACTGAAACCATCTTCCAAAAAAAATAGCCATCGGCGAGAAATATAAAAAATCGCATGTCAGTGCGAGGTTGAAGCCAAATTTCAGGTAGCTTTAATGTGGCTTTTTCCTATCTTTGCCTCTGATTGTCATGGAAAATGTAGGAGAATGAAACGATCGAAATGATGCAATTTAATGACTTAACAATATACACCCTATGAAAAAATTTACGCTGTTAACGCTGATTCTAAGTCTCTCTTTTTCCTCCGTTTTGTACGCGCAAATTGTTGACATTCAAACACCTGCTAAAAAAAATGTTCACCATCTTTATATTGAAGCCTTTGCTTTTAATTATTCCTTTCACCATCTGATGTTCAAGGAAAAAGCAAACATCGGTTTTGGCGTGATGGGTGGCTTTGGGTTAAGGTTTCCTGTTTCGACCACTCAATTCGTCATGTCATTCGGCGAAAGTGAGGGCGTGGAGACCTTCGATGCTTTTAAAGCCTCCTATATCGAATTTCTAAAATTTCAGCTCTCTATCGGATATTCTTTAGGTAAGCATATTTTATTGGATGTAGGTCCCTTTGTCTCATCAGGATACTTTGGTGATATGACCAACACTTTTAACTATGGCATCGAAGGCTCACTGATATTTTCATTTCGGAAGTTACTTGTCGGAGCAAGGGTTCAAACAGGTAATTATCAAATAGGTGGTGGAAAATATAGCTTTTCCCCCATTTTTGTTACACCAACAATTGGGGTTAAGTTTTAGAAGTGTAGTAAAGAAAGTAGTTTGATATTTATCGGTTTACCCCCCGATCTACACTTCTTTTCACTTAATCTATTGTTTCACAATCGAATTCTGAAACCCTTGAATCCGTTCTTCTCTCTTCGTTACTCCCCAAGAACCTCAATCTTATAGCCTGCTTTTTGCACTATTGCAACAATTTCTTGCTGTGAAATACCCTCTGCATTTACCGTTAGTATTTTATTTTTGTTGGTAGTATCTACCTCCCAATGATGAATGCCTTTGGCATCATTTAGAAAAGGAGTTACCGCAGCAATACAGCCACCACAATTGATATTGGTTTTAAATTGAAATTTTTGAATTTTACTATCCATTTTTAATTTATTATTGATTAGTTATTAAATATTATATGCTGACACATTATTTCACGCCAGCCACTGTTCACTATTCACTCTCGTCACTTGTCACTTGTCATTCTTCACTAATCTTCTTCCACTTCAGCCTCAAGCTGTTACTTACAACACTCACGCTGCTCAAAGCCATAGCTGCTCCGGCAACCATTGGGTTAAGCAAGAAACCATTGATAGGAAACAAGATTCCTGCAGCGATAGGAATACCAATCAAGTTATAAATGAAAGCCCAAAACAAATTTTGCTTGATGGTAGCCACCGTTTTTTTTGAGAGACGTATGGCTTGCGGTATTTTCATGAGATCGGAGGAGATGATCGTCATTTTGGCCACATCCATGGCAATGTCGTTTCCTTTGCCCATCGCTATACTTACATCTGCCGTTGCCAGCGCGGTACTGTCGTTGATGCCGTCGCCCACCATAGCCACTATTTTCCCTTGTTGTTGCAGTTCTTTTACGAAATCAGCTTTTTGTTGAGGCAACATTTCCGACTTATAGTTCTGGATTCCTGTTTGTTGTGCAATAGCTTTAGCTGTAGCTTCATTGTCGCCGGTGAGCATATACATGCTGATTCCCATCTCCTGCATTTGAAGGATGGCCGCCGCCGACGTTTCTTTTATCTTGTCGGAAATGGCCAAAACAGCGAGGGCATTTTTACTATTTGCAAACCAGATCACCGTTTTTGATGCTGTACTCCATTCGTCAGCTTTTTGCTGGAGTTCATTTGCAATCAAGATTTTATTTTCGGCCAATAGATTTTTATTTCCTACCCAGTAACTTTCATTTTCAAAAACGGCTTTGGCGCCCTTGCCGGTGATGCTTTCAAAGGACGAGAGAGGAACGGTTTTTAATGTTGTTAGATGTTTCACAACAGCCTCAGCCAATGGATGTTCAGATAGTTTTTCTATGCTAAATAAAATGTGTTGGCCGGCATCATCATCGTTCAGCCATTTCACATCAGTAAGTTCTGGTCGGCCTTCGGTGATGGTTCCTGTCTTATCCAAAACGATGGCATTTACTTTTTTGGCCCATTCGAGACTTTCGGCATCTTTGATCAGGATTCCGTTTTCGGCACCTTTTCCTACACCTACCATAATGGCCGTTGGTGTGGCCAATCCCAAAGCACAGGGGCAGGCAATCACCAACACGGTGATGGCAGCCAATAGTCCGTGGACGAGGCCGTTGTCGCCTCCGAAAATCATCCAAACAATAAAGGTGAGGATAGAAATGCCCATCACCATCGGAACAAAAATGCCTGCAATTTTATCCACGAGTTTTTGCACGGGAGCCTTACTGCCTTGCGCATCCTGAACCATTTTGATGATTTGTGCCAGCATGGTTTCTTTGCCCACTTTCTCGGCCTCGAAACGGAAACTTCCTTTTTGATTGATGGTTCCTGCATACACTTTTTCGTTTTCAATTTTCAATACAGGGACAGGCTCACCACTCAACATGCTTTCGTCCACGAAAGAGTTGCCGGCTACCACCTTGCCGTCAACGGCTATTTTTTCGCCGGGTTTCACCAATATCACATCGCCAATTTTGACATCCACAATGGCGATTAGTTTTTCTTGCCCGTCGGGAAGCAGCACCACTACTGTTTTTGGCTGCAAACCCATCAGTTTTTTAATGGCTGTAGAAGCGTTGCCTTTGGCTCTTTCTTCCAACAGTCGTCCCAACAAGATAAAGGTGGTGATCACCGCGGCGGCTTCAAAATAAACGTGTGCCTCCAATCCTCTCGCGTGCCAAACTTCAGGAAAAAACATATTGAAAACGCTGAATGTATAGGCGATACCGGTACTTAGAGCTACCAGCGTGTCCATATTGGCAGTGCCATTTTTAGCTTGTTTCCAAGCATTGACAAAAAAGTCTTTTCCCAACCAGGCCAACACCGGCGTTGAAAAAGCCCACATGATTTCGTTGGCGTAGGGGATGTCCATCATGAACATGCCGATGATCACCACCGGAAGCGAAAGTGCTATGGCCCAGATGGTTTTCTTTTTTAAGGTCTTGAATTTCTTGTCGTGGATGTTCTCTAAAGTCTCCTGCCGGGTATCTTCATTTTCTATCAACAAATCGAAGCCCACAGCTTGAACCGCTTTTTGTAAATCAGCAGGATTGGTCATATTGGGCAGATACTCAACCGATAGTGTTGCTGTGGCAAAATTAACAGAGGCATTGATCACGCCTTTCGTGGCTTTTGCCGTGCTTTCTGCACTGATGGCACAAGAAGCGCAACTCATATCCAAAACCGGAAAACTTTGTTTCACTGTGGTGACACCATAACCCAAATCTTTGATGGTTTTGATGGCCTTATTTACGGCTTCTGCATCCGAAGTTTCAAGCACAGCCCGATGGTTATTCAGCTCTACTTTGTGGTTTTCGATGCCTTTTAATTGTGATAAACTTTTATCTATAATGAGGGCGCAATGTTCGCTTTGTACATCCTCCAAAGGCAGATAAATGATTTCTTTTATATGTGTTGCCATTTTTTTTGGTGCTTAATAACTTCTTGCAAAGATGGCGACAAAATAGGGGAGGGCTATTGTGTTTTTGTGGATTTGATTTGTAACATTTACACCTTATCCAAAGGTTTTCTTCTATAGTCACCGATTTGCTTGAAATGACTGGGTGTAAGTCCGGTAACTTTCTTAAACTGGTTGCTGAGATAAGCCACGCTGGAATAGTTCAAACTCAGGGCGATTTCGCTCAACGAAAGCTCATCATAAACCAAAAGCTCCTTTACCCTTTCAATTTTTTGAGCAATAAAAAACTTCTCAATGGTGGTGCCTTCTACCTCTGAAAATAAATTGGAAAGGGAGTTGTAATCTTGATGCAGCGCACTGCCCAGTACTTCTGAGAGCTTTTGTTTGCTTGTACCATCTTGATGATGAACAATGTCAATGATTACTGTCTTGATTTTTTCAATGATACGACTTTTTTTATCATCAATAAGCTCGAATCCTAATTGGGTAAGTGCTTGATCTAATGCGCTTTTCTCTTCGCTGCTCAGTTCTTTGGTGAGTGTCACTTCTCCTAATTTGATGTTTCTTACTTCAATGCCAAGTTTGTCCATCTCCTGTTGCACCGCCATGATGCAGCGGTCGCAGACCATATTTTTGATAAAGAGTTTGCTCATGTTTGTCATAGTGTACAAAAGTAAAAAAAGACCATTCAAGTGTGCAAACAGAAAATGATAATTGATGGTTTTAATAAATTTATCGTGCAATTGGCTGATAGGAATACCTAATAATTTCCAATAGTAAAAGTTGATTAAATTAGTTACAAGGTGTCAATTGTTGCACATGATATTGGATAATAATCGGAGTTTTAAAGTGCTAACATCTTAAAATTTCTCACTAGTGTCTCGTTTAATCTTTGAAAAGTTTGAATATCAATTATTTGTAAGCGTTTTTACAGCGTGACGATTTGAATTGGTTTCTTTGGTTCAAAAAATATTTGGATGAACCAGGGAAAATATGTTTTTGCACAGATAGCTGAGTTTTTACCTCGCAGAGTATTCGATCGGTTGGTTTTAAAGTATAAC
>JAEWWJ010000105.1 GCA_023396415.1 Bacteroidota bacterium | reverse complement strand
ATTTGGAGGACTTACAAACAGGCCATGATGTCTATCAGGCATGTAATGAGTTTATTACATATTATAACCGCAAACGAGACCATTCTTCCCTGCAAAAGAGAACTCCTGAGATGGTTTACAATTCAGTTGCATAAACAGATGAAAATGAAGAAGATAAGACCGGAGTCAAAGTTATTTCCAAAATTTATCCCTGAGACCTCCTTGGGGGGGTCTCCGGAAAATTTTAGAATAACTTTGACAGCCAAACCCAGTGTTAATGAAAAATATAATTTAAATTTGTCCAATAATTGTCCAGCCATATTGGACCAGCTCAATCATTGGCACGCCATGAATGATATTGGTAATTTGGTTTATGTATGCGATTTTAATTATCTGTACGACAGCTTAACTTATACCGGAAACACCCGTAATGCCTATGATGTAGCAGATCTGCGATTGTATCCGAATTCCACTTCTGAAGAGCTTACGATTGCAGCTATCAATGCGGTAATTAGCGAGCTCAGCGTTGTAGATCATGCCGGAAAGCTGGTGATGAGAGCATCCCATCTGAATAAAAAGGAAACCAAGCTTGATGTAACATCATTAAAATCTGGTGTATATTTTATTAAACTCGCAACATCAAAAGGCGTTGTCGTAGAGAAATTAGTGGTACAATAATTTTGTTGCCGCATTCAAAAACGCAAAGATTTGACAATTTGGCCTCCCGACTTCTGCCTGATGTTGTTGCTTTCAAACCAAGTTTAAAATATGTTTTTTAGCGTATAGAATTTGACATGGTGAAAGGTACATATTATGAGACCGGGTAAAGACCGCGTGTGAAGTTAGACTAGGGAGGGCGTTAACAATCGAATCGAACAATCGGGCCAACAACCCCAAAACAAAATCCCCTCAACATCTTAAAAAATGTTGAGGGGATTTGGTATTTAACAGGTGCTGGTAAAAGTTGGTTTTCAACTTCACCTTGCTTGTTTTAGCTTACTTCACCAACAACCGCGATGTGGAGGTTGTTCCGTTGCTCCGGATGGCCACGATATATGCTCCTTTTGGGATATTGAGCAACGATTGGCGTAAGGCATGTGTTCCTGTTTCCAGCACACCATAATCGTGGGTGAGAAGGGTTCTGCCGGCCAAATCGAGAATCATCAGCTTCACCGGCGATGTTTCGGAAAGGGTCAGCTGTGCTGTAAAGGCTTCCGAAGCGGGGTTGGGCTGGATGCTCAAGGTACTTGATGCAGTATTTTCTTCAACTCCAACAAATCCGTAGGTGATTTCGTTGCGTTCCAAATAGCCAAATGCCTGTCCGGAAAATACGGGATTAGTGCTTGATCCTTCGATAATGGCAAAATAGCCGACGCCATTGCTGCAGCACAATCCGTTGCCTCCTGCATCATAGATAATAAATTCATAACACCCTACCGATGGAAAAATCAAAGGTTCAAGAACGATGGAGGCGGGTTGTGTGTAAGGTCCACCCGATTGAATGACATCTCCGGCCATGGTGCGCAATTCCCAGGTGGTTTCTTCGGGCTTATTGTCCAACATAAGATATACATTCACAGTTCCGCTGAGGTTGGGCGACTGTACAAATGCGTAGTCAAAGCTATTGTTGGCGTTAAAGTCATCACTGGTGTTGTTCACCTCGGTGATGGTAATGTTCAGCATATTGTTGGCCAAAACACCGAAGTTGATCATTCCGGCATCAATGGTTGCTTTTTCTCTGAAACTCAGGTTGCCGGTCCAGTTGATGGTTTGAAGCACTTCGCCGTTCACCGAAAAATCAACCTTGGCAGAGGTCAATGGTGCTGACCCATTGTTGACCAAAACCATTTTGGGTGCCATTGTTCCGCTGCAATTGTTGGAAGTGGTGTTTTCGAGGCGAAGCACCTCGGCATCATTTACATAAAAAGGCACAATGGCATCGTCGGTGCTTTTGGCGGCCTGATATACCTCTTTGGTTGTGTTATTTTGAACGAAGCCGACTGCGGCGAGATGTATTTTGTTGTACACATTGGCCAGCTTCCATCCTGTTTCGATAATGGTGTAATCACCAGCTCCGAAAGCGTCAAGTGAAGTTCCGCTGCGGCTTGGCAACAGGGCTTTCATCACGTTGTAAAAGTCTTTTTCACCATTGGTGCCGGGAGCCGAAGTAAAATGGATCTCTTTTTCAATCACAGCAATGTGTGCGACCAAATTTCCACTCATGGCTTGATTGGCTTTGATGAGCATGGTAACAAAAATACTGTCTTCCGCGGCATTTAAGCGGTGATTCATCACGATGTCGAAAGCGGCGGGCTGACCGGAATTGTTGTTGATAGTAGCCTGAGTGATGTTGCTCGGCACTCCGTGCATGATATTTCCGCTGAGGTAAACATGTGGCACGCTGTTGATGTTGTAATAGGTTCTGCGCGAATTGTTATCAACGGTATTGTGTAAATACATGGGATCGTTGCCCGGCGATGGCCAACTCATATGGTATTTGATGGAGGTAATTTTGTCGGTGTTGGCTTTCAACAAAGCATCAAATGTAGGATTTTGTGCGGCACACGGACCACAAGTGGTGCTGGTAAATCCTTCGGCAAGCAGCATCCGGTTGGATTGTGCCTGTATGCCCAATGACAACAGCAGGGCAATAACAAAGAGGTAAATTCTTTTCATTTTTTGATCATTTTAATGTGCCACGAAGATAAAGCATTAGGCCAAATGGGAAGACTTTTCTTTATTAAAAATGGAGTTTTAGAGAGGATTGTTGCGCTAAAGTATTTAAGAATAGGTATTTATCAATGTTTAATTCTTCAATGTAAAGTGTTGAAGGTTTGTCTAAAACAACATGAAATCACTTGAAATAAATGTTTAACGGGCTAAAAAGAAGTTGAGGCTGAACGCCCAAAAATGCTTAATCCCAAATTATGCAATTGAAACTTTATCAGGGGGCTTAAATCGCTTGATATTTTGAAAGAGTTTCTCGATATAGTCTCGTTTTTTGCCTTTGACAGCCATCACCAATGTAGTTTTTCTGGCAGAAGTACGCAGATAAGCCCCTATTGCAATGCAATTGA
>JAEWWJ010000104.1 GCA_023396415.1 Bacteroidota bacterium | reverse complement strand
TCAATTGCATTGCAATAGGGGCTTATCTGCGTACTTCTGCCAGAAAAACTACATTGGTGATGGCTGTCAAAGGCAAAAAACGAGACTATATCGAGAAACTCTTTCAAAATATCAAGCGATTTAAGCCGCCTGATAGAGTTTCAATTGCATAATTTGGGTTAAATTAACCTCTTATTTAAGCAATTCCCTTATGTCCATTAAATTAAAGCCCATATTCATTAAATTTTTACCTAACTATTTTGTAAATATTTAAAGCGTAAATGTAGTGTTTTCACCACTTTGACCTCATTCTCAAAAAAATGTTTTCATAACTGTTGACTGACAACGCCATGTTTATCTTTGCCACAAAAATATTTAAGCAGGTTTTCCTCATAAAATTAGTTTTGTTTCGCGGAACAAATTTTGAAAAAATAAAAAAACCACAAATTCCTATTACAGAATCTGCGGTTTTAAGAAAAAAATACAATCTAAGCACTTCTACATAAGCACTTTATCAATTGTGTTTTAAATTTCGTCGGTAATGACAACTTTGGCCAAAAGGTCAGCGTAAGGAATAACAAGCATTTTATTGCCTTCAAACTCCAATTCTGTTCCTGAGTATTTTTTAAATAATACCGAATCACCTACTGCAATGCCGGCATTTTCGATGGTGCCAATGGCCACTACCTTTGCAATCTGTGGTTTTTCTTTAGCGGTGTCGGGAATGATGATGCCCGAAGCCGTTTTTTGCTCTGTTTTGTCGCTGTTCAGGTCGAGAATAACGTTCTCGTGTAAGGGTTGTAACTCTTTCATTTTGAATTTATTTAATTGTTAGAATGTTGAATTCCTAAGAGGGTGTTGATACGGTTTTTGTCGAAACCTACGATTATTTGTCCTTCAATTTCGGTTTGTGGCACGCCTTGCTGCCCGCTTTTTCTCACCATTTGCTCGGCAGCTTGTTGATTTTTTGATACATCCACTTCGGTGAACCGGATGTTGTTCGATCGCAGATATTTCTTCAAGGTAGTGCACCAGGAGCAAGAGGGTGTTGTATAAACAGTTACGTGTTTTTGACGAAGGCCGCCATCACCAGAAATGGGGTGAAAATACGATTCCTCGAACAAAGAAATGTAGTAAGCAGGCTCGTTGCAGCCCTTCACCACATTGATAAACTGTTCTCCTTCAAAAACAAGCAAACTTGGCGCGCTGCTAACATTGAACCGCGTATGAATGTCGCGCACCTGGTTCACATCGGCTACCATAATGGATGCGGTAGTGGATTTTTCTACTGCTACTTCAAGGTTTTTGATGCTGCAATCGCTGGCTTCAGTGCCGGATTTATACAGCAAAAGATAGTTTTTTTGGTCTTTTTTCAGGTGTTCTGTCAGTTCCTGGTACGATGAAATAGGTTTTATCGGCATGTTTCGTTTCATTTGATGCCATGCAAATCAAGATGCGTGCCATGGGGATGAAAGTTTTTTTTTCTGACAAAATTGCAGTTTTCGAAAAAAAAAGAGGCTCAATAAACAAACGGAACCAAACGCCAGGTGGTTTTCATATAATCCGCGTAACCCTCGAAATGCGCTTTCAAAAGCCTTTCCTCGAAATGCAATTTAAACACCAAGTTCATCAGCAGGACGATCCATACAGTCAATCGAAAATGCGAATAATGCTCCGAAATTAATGGTGCAAATACCATCAGTTGAGCGAGATACATCGGATGACGGAGGTATTTGTAGATGCCGTGTGTTACCATGATTCCTTCTGTTTTTGGAACGGGTATCACGTTGAAATTCCCTACTTTCATTTGGTAAATGGCCAACACACCCAAAAAAATTCCTGCAAACTCAAGCATAATCCCCCAATCGGTGCCGGCCACCAAAGGGCCTGTAGCGGCAAGTACCACAATGCAGGCAAATTGAATGGTGACAAAAACGTAAGGCAGGTTTCGGTTTATCATCGCACTGGTTTAAAAAGTGAGCTTCCGACTGCCGGCTCCTTACCGACGCTCAATGCAAGTAGAGATTTTTTCGCCGGAAGCTCATCGCAAAGATACACATCCATGCCAATGAAAAGCATTTTTCCAAGTGAAATTTTCTGCTCGCTTACTCCGGCTATAACATCGCAAAGGCTGAACACTTTCATTATTAAAGGATTTCCTTTCTGTGTCTCGCCCATGCGCTTTTTAAAAAGCCTTGATGCTTTTCAACCCATCTCTTACTAAATTTGTACTTTTGTAAATTATTCCAATTTTAAATGCACCATCTATGAAATTTGATTTGATCGTAATAGGCAGTGGCCCCGGCGGTTATGTTGCTGCCATCAGAGCATCGCAGCTTGGAAAAAAAGTTGCTGTTGTCGAAAGGTCCGAAATAGGCGGCATCTGCCTCAATTGGGGCTGTATTCCCACCAAAGCGCTGTTAAAAAGTGCCCAAGTTTTCAACTACATGAAACACGCTGCCGACTATGGCATTCGTCTTAGTGCTGAACCGGAGCCTGATTTTGAGGCTGTTGTAAAGCGAAGCAGGGGGGTGGCCGATGGCATGAGCAAAGGAGTTCAGTTCTTGTTCAAGAAAAATAAAATAGAATTGATCAACGGCTTTGGCAAGCTTCAATCGGGTAAAAAAGTTGAGGTAACCGATGCCGATGGCGGAAAAAAAGTTTATGAAGCCGATCACATCATTTTGGCCACAGGAGCCAGATCGCGCGAGCTACCCAACATGAAAATGGATGGCAAAAAAATTATCGGCTATCGCGATGCCATGGTCCTGCCTAAGCTTCCAAAATCAATGGTAGTGGTAGGGTCGGGAGCTATCGGAAGTGAGTTTGCCTTCTTCTATAACTCTATGGGAGTGGATGTTACATTGGTTGAGTTTCTGCCTAACATTTTACCAATCGAAGACGAAGAGGTCTCAAAACAATTGGAACGCTCTTTCAAAAAAGCCAAAATGAAGGTTATGACCAACGCCAGCGTCGAAGCGGTTGACACTTCGGGCGCGCAATGCAAGGTGACCATCAAAACCAAAAAAGGCGAAGAAAAATTAGATGTTGACATTGTATTGTCTGCCGTTGGTGTTGCAACAAATCTCGAAGGCCTTGGTCTCGAAGAGGTTGGTGTGAAAACCGAAAAAGGTAAAGTGATTGTTGACGAGTTTTACAAAACCAATGTGGAAGGCGTTTATGCCATCGGCGATATTGTGCACGGTCCTGCCTTGGCCCACACTGCCTCACATGAAGGCATCACCTGCGTGGAAGCCATCTGCGGATTAAACCCGGAGCCAATTGACTACGGAAACATTCCTTCTTGCACCTACACCAATCCCGAGGTGGCATCAGTGGGCCTAACCGAGAAACAGGCCAAAGAAGCCGGCTATGAAATTAAGGTGGGTAAATTCCCCTTTTCGGCCAGCGGAAAAGCCAGCGCATCGGGTAATAAAGATGGTTTTGTTAAAGTGATTTTTGATGCCAAATATGGCGAATGGTTAGGATGCCACATGATTGGCGAAAACGTTACCGAGATGATTGCCGGAGTCGTTTCAGCCCGCAAGCTCGAAACCACAGGTCACGAAATCATTAAAACCATCCATCCGCATCCTACCATGTCGGAAGCCATTATGGAAGCCGCCGCCGATGCTTATGGTGAGGTCATTCACCTTTAATATATCACCAATCCGACTGAACCTTACTAGGTTCAGTCGGTTCTTTTTATCAACGAAAATACCCGTCCGGCATGGAAATTATTAAAACAAAAATACCTGATCTGTTGATTGTTAAGCCTACTGTGTTTGAAGACAACCGCGGCTATTTCTTCGAGTCATACAATAAGGAGAAGTTCCTCAGCGAAGGCATTGACCAAAATTTCGTTCAGGACAACGAATCAAAATCCATGAAAGGTGTTTTACGCGGATTGCATTTCCAATCACCGCCTTTTGCTCAAGGTAAATTGGTTCGGGTGATGAAGGGGTCTGTGCTGGATGTGGCCGTTGACATTAGAAAACAATCGCCAACATACGGCCAATGGGCTTCCATAGTGCTTACCGAATCCAATAAATGGATGTATTGGGTTCCGCCGGGTTTCGCCCACGGCTTTGTAACTCTCGAAGACAGCACGGTTTTCTTTTATAAATGCACCAATGTTTATAACAAAAACTCCGAAGGCAGCATCCGTTGGAACGATCCTGAGCTCAACATTGACTGGGGAATCGAGCAACCTCTGCTTTCTGAAAAGGACCAAACAGCTCCTTTATTCAAAGATTTTATCAGTCCTTTCTAACTTTCTCAACCTGATTACTTTACCCTATTCCATGTTGGTTATTTTTCATCGCTACGCGAAAAACCTATCTATAATTCTGCTTTTGTTGGCCATCTCAACCTTTTCGCTCTCTTGCGAATCGGGCAACAACCTCAAAGCCCAAGCTGGCGATGCACAACTAAATGCCAAAGATCGCAACATGGGGCCGCAAGACTACCGCATTGTAAGTCCTGTTTTGCCACAAAACTTGTCGTTTGCCGGCGAATTGGTTCCTTTGAAAATGTTCTATATTAAAGAAAGCCTCGAACGCGAATTAATGGTGAATATGTATTGGCACAGCTCCACTTTGTTGAATCTGAAACGCGCACATCGCTGGTTTCCGGTCATTGAACCCATCTTGAAGGCAAACGGAATACCTGATGATTTCAAGTACCTCTGCATGATCGAAAGCAATCTTTCCAATATCAAATCACCGGCTGGTGCAAGTGGTTTTTGGCAGTTTATGGAGACAACCGCCAAAGAATATGGGTTGCAATTGAACAACGACATTGACGAAAGGTACCATGTTGAAAAAGCCACTCAGGCCGCTTGCAATTATCTGAACAAAGCTTTTGCAAAATATAACAATTGGGCATTGGTGGCTGCTGCTTACAATGCCGGTACCAAACGGATTGACGGCTTTTTGGCCGAACAAAATGCAAATTCTTATTTCGACCTGCTTATGGCCGAAGAAACAGAAAGATATGTGTATCGTATTTTGGCGATGAAAATCATTCATGCTCAACCCGAAGAACATGGTTTTTTTCTCGATGGTGAGAGGTATGAACCTTTTGCTTTCAGAACTTTTGTTGTTACCCAAAGCATTGACAACCTGGCCGCTTTTGCTGCAAAACAAGGTATTTCTTACAAACTTCTGAAAGTTTTTAATCCCTGGCTTCGTTCTAACAGGCTACTAATCAGCGGTAATGAAACCTATGAAGTGAAGTTGCCTTTGCCACCGTTTAACCTCACCGACCGTCCTTTCGGATCTACTCCCAATCCTGAATAAACTACTCAACCAACCCGGCAAACATTATTTTCTACGCATGAAAGAAGAAAGCTTTTCAGAAGATAAATATTTAGAAATTTATGGTGCACGTATGCACAACCTTCGAAATATTGATCTGAAAATACCTCGTAACCAGTTGGTTGTAATTACAGGACTTAGTGGAAGTGGAAAATCTTCGCTCGCTTTCGACACCATCTATGCCGAAGGTCAAAGGCGCTATATGGAATCGTTTTCGGCCTATGCACGCCAGTTTATCGGAAATATGGAACGTCCCGATGTGGATAAAATCACAGGTTTAAGTCCGGTGATTTCTATTGAGCAGAAATCTGTGAACAGAAACCCTCGCTCTACGGTAGGCACCATCACCGAAATTTATGATTTTTTACGCTTGTTGTATGCCCGCGCCGGAGAGGCTCGTTCCTATGAAACGGGCGAAGTGATGGTGAAATATTCCGAAGAACAAATTGTTGAGTTGATTCAAAAAAACTACCAAGGCAAACGCATCATCCTTCTGGCGCCTGTTGTCAGGGCACGCAAAGGCCATTACCGCGAACTTTTTGAACAAATCCGTCAAGGTGGTTTCGTAAAAGTTAGAGTGGACGGCGAAATAAAGGAAATCACCTTTGGGATGCAGCTCGACAGGTATAAAACCCACGATATTGAAATTGTAATTGACCGCCTCGACTTGACCGACAATGATCAACGGCGGTTGGCACAATCGGTGCAAACGGCTATGAATCATGGCAAAGGATTGATGCAGTTGATGGATGCCGATGATGGAAGTCATCGCTATTTTAGCCGAATGTTAATGTGCCCCACCACCGGAATTTCTTACGATGAACCGGAACCCAACACCTTTTCGTTCAACTCGCCTTATGGAGCCTGCACCAAATGCAATGGATTGGGTCAGATCGCTGAGATTGACATGAATAAAATTATTCCCGATCCTGCGCTGAGCATCAAAAAAGGAGGACTTGCTCCTTTAGGAGAGTTCAAAAACAATTGGATTTTTAATCAAATGGAAGCCATTGGCATCAAATATGGTTTCAATCTGGGTACGCCCATCAAAGAAATTCCAGAGGAAGCAATTGATGTTTTGCTTTATGGTTCGAGCCGATCCTTTGAGGTGAAAAAAGAATATCTTGGCGTTGTTACTTCATATACGCTTAATTTTGAAGGAATTATAAATTTCATTTCCAACCAAAACAACGAAAACGCTTCGGCGGCAATTCGGCGTTGGGCCACCGGTTTCATGAACCATATTCCTTGTCCTGTCTGCAAAGGAACGCGATTGAAAAAAGAAGCCCGCTATTTTTATTTGGATGGTAAAAATATTGCTGATGTGGCCTCCATGGACATTACCAGTTTGCATGATTGGGTGGTAGATCTTCCTAATAAGCTATCGCAGAAGCAGTTACAAATCGCACATGAAATCTTAAGAGAAATTGAAAAAAGAGCCACTTTTCTATTGGAAGTAGGCATAGATTACCTCAATTTGAATCGTCCTGCCAATACACTTTCGGGTGGCGAATCCCAGCGCATACGTCTTGCAACCCAGATTGGAAGCCAACTGACAGGTGTTTTATATATTTTGGATGAACCCAGCATCGGGCTGCACCAAAGGGACAACCACCGGCTGATAGCTTCACTGCAACATTTGCGCGACATCGGAAATTCGGTCCTGGTGGTGGAACACGACAAAGACACCATTATGGCAGCTGATTATGTGGTTGACATTGGTCCCGGGGCCGGTGTACATGGAGGTTTGGTTGTAGGTCAAGGCAAACCGAACCTTTTGATGGATTGCAATAGCATCACCTGTCAGTACCTGAGTGGGAAGAAAAAAATTGCCGTTCCCGCCCATCGCCGTGAAGGCCACAAAGAAAAAAAGTTAGTACTGATTGGGGCAAAAGGCAACAATTTGAAAGATGTGACACTTGAAATTCCGCTTGGAAAAATGGTGTGCGTAACCGGCGTTTCGGGTTCCGGAAAATCAACATTGATCAACGAAACGTTATATCCAATTTTGAGCCAGAATCTGTATCAGTCAGTGAAACAGCCTCTTGCTTATCAGAGTATTTCCGGATTGGAGCATATTGATAAGGTGATCGAAATTGATCAATCTCCCATTGGTCGTACCCCACGTTCCAATCCCGCTACTTATACAAAGGTATTCGATGAAATTCGAAAACTGTTTGGCGAGCTCCCCGAATCCAAAATCAGAGGCTATAAGCCCGGTCGTTTCTCATTTAATGTTTCAGGTGGAAGATGTGAAACATGTAAAGGTGCAGGATTGAGGATCATCGAAATGAATTTTCTTCCTGATGTGTCGGTGATTTGCGAAGATTGCAGCGGCAAACGCTACAACCGTGAGACCCTTGAGGTGCGTTATCGCGGTAAATCTATCAATGATGTGCTGAACCTTACCATAGATCAGGCCATGGATTTTTTTGAAAATATACCTACCATCCAGCATAAAATACGCACCTTGAAAGAGGTCGGGTTGGGCTATCTGAGTCTTGGACAGGCTTCTACAACCATCTCAGGTGGCGAGGCACAACGTGTGAAACTTGCCTCGGAATTGTCGAAAAAGGATACCGGAAAAACCCTCTACATTTTAGATGAACCCACCACAGGTCTTCATTTTGAGGATGTAAGCGTTTTATTGGATGTGTTGAATAAATTGGTGAACAAAGGAAACACCGTTCTTGTAATTGAGCACAATATGGAAGTGATTAAAGTGGCCGATTATGTTGTGGATATCGGTCCCGAAGGTGGAGTTAGAGGTGGACAAATTGTATGTCAAGGAACACCTGAAGAAGTTGCGCAATCGTCTAAGGGCTATACCGCTCAATATCTGGCCCTCGAACTCAAAAGCTAAATTGCAGATAATCAGCACGATGAAATGATTGTTTTGAAAAATGAATTCGTTTTTCAATTATTTAATCATGTGAGTTCAACATTTTACGTTTAAAATAGAAAAATCCCGTACTCCAATTGGAAGCACGGGATTTTCTTTTTTAACCAACCAAAATTCTTAAAAAAAAACTACAGCTTTTAGCTACCAATTATTGTGCCAAATTTTAACCAACCTCAGCTGCTTTGGCCGGTCTTGTGTTTTGTTGGATTGCACCTTTTTAAAATTCCGATATTGGGAATCGCCTTTGGTTTATTGGAAAAAAATACGTTTGAATCAAATGGAGTTTCTATGTCTTGGCTAAGTTATCTTTCTCGGAGGCTTTACAAAGCGATTTCTTCATCGCAATTGCCTCCTTTTCGAAATTTTTTCACAAAAAACAAAAGATGGATTGGATTTTTTGAAGCATTTATGCCTGTGCCTTTTGTAAACTAAACAGTTGAAACTGAAAACATTTATCAAAAAAGTTGTTTTTATTTAGAATTAGTCTAAATTAGCAGTTTGAAAAAATAACTTTAAAACCAAGTTAACATATTGTAAATGAAAAACATAGAATTATTAGTTCCCCGACTAAAAGGTCTTTTTTCTGGTATTTTGCTGTTTGCTTCTTTAGGATTGATGGCCCAGGACGAACTTGGAGTTTATGAAAAATTGGATGAATTCATTCACGATGACATTGTTTTTACGGATGAAAAATTTCAGCAAGTGAACATCAAAGATGCCATTCAAATGCCTACTGTGATTGCAATGGTTTACTACGAATGTCCGGGTATTTGCACACCTTTGATGAATGGGTTGTCAGATGTCATCAACAAATCCGATTTAGTTCTGAACAAAGATTATCAAATTTTCACCATCAGCTTCAGTCACAACGAGAAAACGGTACTGGCGCAGAACAAGAAAAAAACCTATGCCAATTTGGTTCAGCACGGTGATGCTGAAAATGGATGGCGTTTTTTTACCGGCGACAGCCTCACCATTCATCGTTTTTTGGACAATATCGGTTACCAAGTCAAGCAGGAGGGGAATGAGTTCATTCATCCTTCAACGCTGCTGGTGGTCAGTCCGGGAGGCAAAATCACTCGCTACCTTCATGGAACATACATTCTTCCGTTCGATTTCAAAATGGCAATTGTGGAGGCCGGCCTCGAAAAATCGGGCCCAACCATCAATAAAGTACTCAACTTTTGTTTCAGCTACGATGCTGAAGGAAAAAAATACGTGTTAAATGTCACCAAGCTGTCGGGGATCATCATCCTTTTAGCGGCTTTGTTGCTTTTCGCGTTTTTAATACGTTCAGGAAATAAAAAACGAAACCCAAATTCAATCTCATCATGACGACTGCTACACCTTACGTCAACTTTTTTCAAGCTAAAAAAGGAATTTTTTCCTGGATTTTTAGCGTGGATCACAAGCGGATTGCCTTGCTTTATCTCTATTCTTTGATGATCTTTTTCATAGCGGGAGCCACGCTGGGTGTGCTCATGCGCTTGGAATTGCTCAACCCTGGAAAAGACATCATGGAAGCCCAAACCTACAACCAGGTTTTCACCATGCACGGGGTGATAATGATTTTCCTCTTCATCATTCCGAGTATCCCCGCCGTTTTTGGTAACTTTTTCTTGCCCATCCTTTTAGGGACTGACGATGTGGCTTTTCCACGTTTGAACCTTTTATCGTGGTGGATTTATATCATTGGTGCAATAATGGCACTTTCAACTCTGCTTTTTGGTGATGGTCCTGCCGATACCGGCTGGACGTTTTATGCGCCATACAGTGTGAAAACAGGAACCAACGTCACCATGTCGGTGCTGGCCGCTTTTGTGATAGGTTTTTCGTCTATCCTTACCGGCCTTAACTTTATTGTCACCATCCACCGTTTGCGTACTCCGGGTATGAAATTTCTTAGAATGCCGCTTTTTGCTTGGTCGTTGTATGCCACTTCATGGATTCAATTGCTGGCAACCCCCATCATTGGAATCACCTTATTAATGATTGTTGCAGAACGCGTGCTTGGTGTTGGATTGTTTGATCCTTCCATTGGTGGCGACCCTATTCTTTACCAGCATCTTTTCTGGATTTACTCCCATCCTGCCGTGTATATTATGGCTTTGCCGGCCTTTGGTGTGGTGTCGGAAATGCTTCCTACCTTTTCTCAAAGAACTATTTTTGGATATAAAGCCATCGCGTTTTCAAGCTTGGCCATTGCCTTTGTGGGTTACTTTATCTGGGGTCATCACATGTTTACCGCAGGAATGAGTGGTGCAGCCCGATTTATTTTTTCCATTTTAACGTTTCTTGTCGCTATCCCTACTGCTATTAAAGTATTTAACTGGGTTGCAACACTTTATAAAGGCTCCATCAATGTGCAAGTGCCATTGTTGTATGTGCTTGCGTTTATCTTCCAATTTATGATTGGTGGTTTTACCGGTTTGGTAGTGGGTGCATTGGCCTCAGATATTCACTTGCACGACACTTATTTTGTGGTTGGCCATTTCCATTATGTAATGTTTGGTGGTACGGGATTTGCGTTTTTTGGCGCATTGCATTATTGGTATCCCAAAATATGGGGTAAGATGTACAATAAAGTTGTTGCTAATATTGCCTTTGTGTTGCTTTTCATTGGCTTCAATACTTTATATTTCCCGATGCTTGTGGTTGGATTAATGGGAATGCCGCGTCGTTATTACGATTATCTTCCTGAGTTTCACCTTCCCAATATGATCAGCACTTATGGTTCATGGGTTTTGGCTACCGGAATTCTTTTGATGGTAGGTAATCTGATTGCCGGCTTCTATCGCAAAGGGTCAAAAGTAGGACGCAATCCATGGAATGGAATCACTTTAGAGTGGCAAACCCTCTCGCCTCCGCCTTTGGAGAATTTTGACCGTATGCCTCAATTGCCGCTCAACGGACCTTACGATTTTGAACATAAACCCGAAATAAAAGAATAATATGGAAAACACTACCGGATTTGTTTTGCCCAATTCGGGTCATAACCGCGATGATGAGGCCTCCAGAATGGGGATGTGGCTCTTCTTATTTACTGAATTGCTCTTGTTTGGCGGTTTGTTTATTGTTTACATGGTTTATCGGATGCTTAACCACGAAGCTTTTTTGCTGTCTTCGTTTGAGTTGGATGTAACCATGGGAACGGTGAACACGGTCGTTCTACTGGTGAGCAGTATGACCGTAGCAATGTCAATAACCGCTATTCAGCGGGGCAATAACGCCTTATCAGTAAAGCTCTTAGGAATAACGTTGGGCTTATCGTTGGTCTTTTTGGTGATCAAATATTTTGAGTGGTCAGCAAAAATTCACCATGGGTTGTTTCCCGGAATGGATTATTATTCGGCCCTTCCCAAAGGCGAATCGTTGTTTTTCTTCTTGTATTTTATTATGACCGGCCTCCACGCTTTGCACATCATTATTGGTGCTGTTTTAATGAGTGTCACCATTTACCGCACGAAAAAAGGTTTGATCACTGCCGACAATTATACCCTTACCGAAAACACGGGCTTATATTGGCATTTGGTGGACCTTATCTGGATTTATCTTTTCCCTTTATTTTATTTAATTCACTAATCGAACAATGGAAAATCATAAAGAAAATACCTCTCAACCCAAAGTGCATATTTCTTCTTTCCGCGATCATTGGAGTACGCTGGCCACTTTGCTATTACTCACGGCGGTAACCGTAGTGATTTCGGTGTTTGGTGCTAACCTGGCCGCTTTGAGTGTGGCTACTGCCTTGCTCATAGCCACCGTCAAAGTGATGGTAGTGGCTTACTTTTTTATGCACCTCAAATATGAAAAGAAAATCTACTCCTGGCTTCTTTTGCTGGTTGTTCTGCTGTTCTTAGTTTTCACCATCCTCACCGCAATAGAATATTATAACCGTTAATGATATGACAACATCAGCATCAACATTTGCGCAAGGCGTAGATCTTTCATTGTATGTGATCGTAGGAATTTCCCTCTTTTTCTTGGTGGGAATAACCATCGTTATGTTGTATTTTGTTTTCCGCTACAACAAAAAACGCAATCCGGTGGCAAGCAATATCGAAGGCAGCCACACCATGGAAATTATCTGGACGGCCATACCCACCATCTTGGTCATGGTGATGTTTTACTTTGGTTGGACCGGTTATAAACCCCTAAGGACAGTTCCAGATGGTGCTATCGAGCTCAAAGCCTACGGCCAGATGTGGAAATTTTCTTTTGAGTATCCTGACGGACGCATCACCGACTCGTTGGTGGTACCCATCGGTAAACCGGTAAAGGTGAGTCTTGTTTCGCGAGATGTATTGCATAGCCTATTTATCCCTGCTTTTCGCATGAAAGAAGATATGGTTCCGGGAAAAAACAATTTCTTGTGGTTTGAAGCCACACAATTGGGTCGTTACGACATTTTGTGTGCCGAATACTGCGGACAATTACACAGTTATATGCTCTCGAGTGTTACTGTTGTGGAGCAGCCTGATTACGAAAAATGGTTGGCCTCGGCACCCTCAACTGCCGATGAGCATCCCGGTTTGGCATTACTCAAACAAAACGCTTGTTTAACATGTCATTCGCAAGATGGAAGTAAGATTATCGGCCCCTCTTTTAAAGGTGTTTTTGGTAAAACAGAAATCGTTGAAACCAATGGCGTTGAACGTTCTATCGTGATTGATGAGGAATATATTGCGCGTTCAATAAAAGACCCAAATAGCGACATCGTGAAAGGCTACATGAAAGGATTGATGGTTTCTTATGAAAATGTTCTGAACGACGAACAAATTGGGCATATTACGGATTACATCAAAACCTTGAAATAAATCGGTTTTATAGTGTCATAAATGCTTTTATGTTCGAAAATAATTGTCTATTATGTTAATAATGAAGTATATAAGACTATTAGCTGAGTTGAGCAAAGTAAAAATCACTTTTGCTGTTGCCCTTACCACCATTGCCGGTTATTTGCTTGCAAAAGGGGCTTTCGATACTGGCTTGATTTTGCCGACCGTTGGCATCTTTATTTTGGCTTGCGGGTCTTCGGCTTTGAATCATTTTCAAGATAGCGACCGCGATGGCCTGATGAAAAGAACCAGAACACGGCCCATACCTTCAGGACGTATCAGTAAAACCGGTGCTTTGATCGTAGCGTTTATCCTTACGGTGATTGGCTCTGGCATGATTTGGATCGGCTCCGATTTTGTAGGATTCCAATTGGGATTGCTCGCATTGATTTGGTATAACGGTATTTACACTCCTATGAAACGTAAAACTGCATTTGCCGTCATCCCCGGATCTGTCATTGGTGCTATCCCGCCCGTAGTAGGTTGGGTGGCCGGTGGTGGAAATGTTTTCGATGTTCAAGCCCTCATTTTGGCATTTTTCTTTTTTATCTGGCAGGTTCCACATTTTTGGTTGCTCATGCTTAAATACGGTGATGAATATGTGGAAGCAGGATACCCTTCAATCACACAACTTTATAACGAACAGCATATCCGCTACTTAACTTTTCTTTGGACTTTTGCCACTGCTGTAACAGCCCTGATGATTCCTTTATTTGGGTTAACTTCTTCCTTTTTTGTTACCTTGATGATTTTGGTGGCAGCATCGTGGTTGATGATTGTTTTTTTTGGTCTGCTGCGCGTGCGACAAGCGGTGCCTTTCAACCCTTTCTATTATTTTATGCGGATCAACTATTTCGTTTTGGCGGTCATCATCGCCATATCGGTGGACCCGTTTCTGAAATAAGTTGTGCAACCACATAAAAAAACGTCTCATTGTTAAACAATGAGACGTTTTTTTTACCTCGCGTAAAAATTATTTTACAGTCGAAGATAATTCCGAGCCCGGTTTGAATTTAACTACCTTTTTAGCGGCAATGTTAATTTCTTTCCCGGTTTGAGGATTACGGCCTTTTCTTTCGGATCTACCTGAAACAGAAAAAGTTCCAAAGCCTACGAGAGTAACTTTGTCACCTTCTTTCAGTGCGTTAGAGGTTGTGGAAATAAAAGCGTCTAATGCTTTTTTTGCATCAGCTTTCGTTAAACCGGCTTCGGCAGCCATTACATCAATTAATTCAGCTTTGTTCATCTTTTTGGATATTAGTTAAGAATATTGGTCGAACAAGGCACAAAAATAAACTATAATTAAACAAATGCAAATATTTGTTTGTAAAAATTGATTTTTTTCTTTAAAATGTGGGATTTTCCTCTCCAAATTTTAGATTTTTCCAATTTATAATACTGAAAGATTTAATTTTCAGTCTTTTGATAATGTTTTACTGCTTTTTATTACTTGACACCGGCTGTTGAATTTATTGCCGTTTAGAAACTCGGCTATTGTCATTGGCCTTTTTCCCGACTGTTGCACTTTGGTCAGGAATAAAAATCCGTCCTTCAATGCAACTTTTAAAAAAGACCGGTTGTCTGTCAAAAGCGTTAGTACGTCTTTTTCTGAAGGGTCACTTTCAAAATACCCCAAAAATATTTTCAAGTCCATAGTTTCTCCGGCTGCATTTTCAAGCTGTGTGAAGGCTCCCGGACTTGGATTTAGTCCTCTGATTTGATTCACGATCTGATGGCCGGATAAATCCCAATCTATTTCACCATCGTGTTTGAAGATTTTAGGAGCTTTTTTTAGTTCGATGGCATGGTTGTCAAAATCGGATTGTGGCAGTGGCTTTGCTGTTTGGGCAGCAATGCTGTGAATGGTCTGCATTACCAGTGGTTTCCCTTTTTCAATCATTCTTTCATGCAACTCACCGGCTGTTTCGTTGGGTTTTATTTCAATCTCAGTTTGGCCGATGATATGTCCAGTATCAATGTTTTCGTTGATGAAAAAGGTAGTCAGGCCGGTTTTTGTTTCACCATTCATAATGGCCCTGTTGATGGGAGCGGCACCACGGTATTGCGGAAGGAGTGATGCGTGCAGGTTGAAAGTGCCCAATGGAGGAAGTCGCCAGATGTTTTCGGGCATCATGCGGAAGGCAATGACGATAAAAAGGTCGGCCCGAAAAGCTTTAAGTGTTTGTTCAAATTGTGGATCTTTCAAGTTGATGGGCTGCAATAGAGGTAAATCATGCCTTAAGGCGATGGTTTTTACCGGCGATGGGCTTAGTTTTTTGCCTCTTCCGGCAGGTTTGTCGGCTGCAGTAACCACTGCAACTACCTCAATGCCTTCGTCAATAAGATGTTGAAGATGAGCTGCAGCAAAGTTTGGTGTTCCAAAAAAAATGATCCGCATCGCTTAATTTTTATCAACAATAAGTTTTAATGTTCAAAAATAAAAAAACCCGACGGTTGAGGTCAGGTTTTTTTATCAATATTTTTAAAGTTTAAGCTTTTCCTTTGGCTCTTTCGAGGTACTTGTCAATGGTTCTTCCCTCGTTGGAATTGGGGAAATCTTTCTTGATTGCTTGGTACATTTCGGCAGCCTTTTTGTAATTATTCATAGATTCGTAGGTGCGTCCGGCTTTGAAAAGAAACATGGGTTTAGTAAACTCATTGTCACTTTTGTTGGCAGCTTTAACATAAAGGTCAGCTGCTTTGGTAGGATCGTTCAGTTCGAAATAGGCATCTGCAGTAGCACCTATGGCTAAGGGGGCAATGATGTGATCCTTAGAGCTAAATTTGTTCAGATAATTGATGGCTTCCTGAAAATTACCTTGACGGAGGAATGATATTCCGGTGTAATACTTGGCCAAATTGCCTGATTTGGTAGATCCATATTGATCAATGATGTCAATGAAACCTAAGTCATTGTCATTGCCGTACAGCGCTTTATTCAACGAATCGAGCTCGAAATACTTTTCGGCAGCAAACATTTGCACCTGAGCTTCTTTTTCGCGGGGTTCAAAATAATACCTGTTCATTCCGAAATATGCAAGCACAACTACCACTAAAACGCCAACTACAATGCTGATTGTCTTTTGGTTGTTCTCAATAAATCTCTCGGTTTTGCTCAACGCTTCTTCAACAGCCTCAAGTTTTTCGTCACCACTTTTGAGAATTTCTTTTTCTTTTGACATGATTACCTTATTTTAGAGGTGCAAAAGTAGTTTTTTTTTCGTTTGAAAAAACCCAATGACATGGTTTTTTTATCGAAGTTTGGCAGTTATTAGCTATTTATGCTTTTAAACCCGTGCTTATCAACCTAAATTACTGTTTATTAAATGCTTTAATGGATGAAAAAAGACAGTTTCTGCTACAGTTTTTGTAAATTTCGTTTTGTTTTATTTCTGCTAACCATCACTTATCCAGTCACTTTAAGTGCGGGTTGGTTGATCGTTGAGAAAAAAGAGGATCGTTTTGGTAATTTTTCAATGCAAAGTTTGTTTATTGAACAGCAAAAGGTACGCATTGAAAATCCGACCTCTACTTTTATTTTTGACCTTGACAACGAAAATGTGACCCTCATTTTCCATCAGCAGTTGGTTTATTGGAGCGGCTCGGCTGCAATGCTAAAGGATGAGTTTATGACTTCTATTGAACAACAAGTTGGTGTGATGATGGAACAAATGACTGAACAAGAGCGTGATAAAGCTCGAATTGAGTTTGATCAGTTGCTTTTAGAAATGCGAAAGGGTGCTGCAGATTCGTTGGTTCTCAATCGTTTTTCGGTAATACAAAGCGACTCTGTCGCAGAGATTTTGGGTCATAAGGCTCGCCAACATTTTCTGCTAATGGATACTATCGTGATTGAAGAGGTTTGGATTACAAACGAAATTCAGCCTTACCACAGCATTTCATTTGAAAAACTCACCAACATGATGCAGCTTTTTAGTCGTCCCAGTGTGCTTTCGGTTGCCCGACAAAGCGAGGTGTGGGAAAAGGTCATAAAAAATGGTGTCGTGCTACGATCGGTAATAAAAACCCCTTTCGGAAAAAACATTATGGAGGTAGCTCAATTGCGTGAAACTCCTATTCGTGCTGAGGTTTTTTTACCTCCCGATACCTATCGAAAGGTGATTACCACTGAGGCAATTGCGATTATGATGGGCGATGGTGCCGTTATTTCACCTAAGTCTGTTGTTGAAGATGATTGGAAACCAATGCTTTCGCCTGTTAAGCCGAGTGCCTCTCCGAATATTTTCCCGCCAAAAAATGAGGAGATTTCACCCTATTAGGTTGTCTGATCTTCTGGCGTTTCACTGCTCAAAGCACGCACCAATGCTTTAAACACCTCGCCTCGATGTTCAAAATTTTTATATTTATCATAGCTGGAAGCCGCCGGCGACAATAAACAAATGTCATCAGGTTTCATCTGATCTTTAATTACTTGAAAGGCATTTTCCATCTCATCATAAAAATGAAACTGCATCAATGGATTGTTTTGTGGAAGCAGTTTTGCAATTCGATGGCCAACGGCACCTGTAAGCAAGAGATGCTGAACAGGATGCTGCTGCAAATAATCGGTCAGAATTTCGTAGCGAATGCCTCTATCGAAGCCTCCAAGCAGTAAAAAATCTACTTTTTTTAAGGTCGTTAAGGCAGCAACACAGGCTTCCGGAATGGTTGCAATACTGTCGTTGTAGAAATGAACGCCGGCAATTTTGCCCAAATATTCAAGTCGGTGGGGCAGCCCTTTAAAGTCGGCAAGCGGCTGCCATAATTTTTTGGGAGGAACACCTGCAGCTTCAACCGCCATGAGGGCTGCCTCGGCGTTCCATTGGTTATGGTGGCCAACCAATTGCAACGAAAACATCTGAGGTAAAGTGTTGGAGGGGAATAGTTTAAGATTTCCATTTATGTTCTGAGCGTAACCGAGCAGGTCGCGATGGAGAATAACAAAATCGTCAGCATGAACAAAGCGGATCAAGTTTAGTTTGGCTTCGCGGTACGCCTCAAAACTACCAAAATGATCGAGGTGTTCCTCGAAAATATTGAGTAAAACAGCGATGTGTGGACTATGTCTCACGTTTTCCAACTGGTGAGCCGAAAGCTCAAAAACGACTTGTGTGTCTGGTTTTATTTGCGCAATAACATCAAAGCAGGGAATGCCGATATTTCCGGTCAGAAGACAATTGTATCCGGTGCTTTTCAGCAGATGAAAAATCAATGATGAAGTTGTGCTTTTTCCTTTGGTGCCACTAATGCCAATGGTTTGATGATGAAAGGCAGCGAGAAATAGATCCGTTTGTGAGGTAAGCAATTGGTGGTTTTTCAGATTCAGTAAGCGGGTAGGGATTCCAGGCGTTTTAATGATCAGCTCGAAATCTTTTACGGCGTTCAGGTAGTTTTCGCCTTCAAAAAGTTGGTAATGATGCTGTTGTGGCAGCGTTTCTGGCGGAATGACCTTCCGATCGGCGATGCCAATGTTTGCCTCAGGCAGATGATACTGCAAAAATGCCAATGTGGAGCGGCCTTCGCGGCCAAATCCTAAGACAAGGATGCTGTGTCCATGCAAAAAATGTAGGATGCTATGGAGTCCTGAGCGCATGAAGAATGATGTTTAGAAAGTTTTCATCAAGGAAATGATTGTGGTCAAAATGCGATGTAACTGCTTTGGCAAGGGAAAGGTGAGCAGCTTCATTCAAACGCACATCTGCGCCTTTTAAGATCAATGGAGGTTGATTCGGTGAATATTTTTGAATTAAAACATTCACAGCCAGCTCAACTTCTTCTACAGTCCCAACACATTCAAAAGGTTTGGCAGCGGTTTTTCCTCTTAATTCGTTCAGAACAGCTTGAAGGCTTTCATTTTCGAAAAGATTTTCTCCAAAGATATGATGAAGTTGCTTTTCTGCCAAAAAGGGCGACAACATCAAATAGGTAAACAAACACTTTGAACAGTTGTTGCACCAAACGCCTGTTTTACTGCCCACGTTGCAGCTTCTAAATGCTTGATGGTAAGCTGTAAATTGACTGAAAATCTTCGCGATTTGCAATTCGCTCAGAGGTCGTAAAAAGCTGAAATAATTGGTGTTGGGTATGAGGTAGCGGTGCAGATACCATCTAAAATCTTGTTCAAATTCAAATGATTTGCTGTATTGGTGGTTCACATTTTGGCCGTGAACGGTTGCTTCGCTGGCACTCGATTCATTGGAAAGGGCTATGCTTTCGGCTCCGGTAAAAAGGGCAGCAAAAGCACCCATGAAGGCCAACAATGCCGAAAAAGGCGTGTGCCCGTTAAGAAATCCTTTTTGGTTCAATTCAAGCAAGAGCGGATCAATGCTACGTTGCAAGATGAAACTTTGTTCGGGACCGAAGCCAGCAACAGCGGCAGTGGCTATGCCGGCTGCAA
This sequence comes from Bacteroidota bacterium, assembly GCA_023396415.1. Lineage (GTDB taxonomy): Bacteria > Bacteroidota > Bacteroidia > Bacteroidales > F082 > JALNZU01. Next base: position 9,559 of record JAEWWJ010000104.1, on the reverse strand, counting down.
TAGGATTTACCAGCAGCGGGATGATATTCACTTGATTTTGACGCAGCAGCTCCAGACTGACCACCGAATCTTTTCCGCCTCCTACCGGCACCAAAGTGAGCTGACGAAGGTCAATTTTAGCAGCTTTTCCCATGCTGTTCGAATTACTTTCCAATTCCATAAAAGTATCCACAGAAGTGTTGATGCCATTTAGATAGAAAAATTCGCCTAAACCATTAAAATAGAGTTTTTTCCACCAGTGTAATTGCTCTTTATCAAGATGAAAAGGACGGATAATCACCTTGGGCGGACAAGCACATTTCCAATAACTCACCAGCTCTACCATACCGATATGAAAGGCCATCCAATGCAACAACTCCATATTTTTTGGCCGATGAATGAAACTTTTCTTGGGGATCGTCGTCTGAGGTTGAAAATGATATTTGTTTGCTAAATTAAAGTTAAATTGAAGGGTATAATGCGTTTCATCCTCAGAAAAATCATAACTTTGGTACTCAAAGAAAGGATATTCTTCGCGTAAGTGCCGGAAACGAACGTTATTGTCAACATTTTTCAATGCGTGGTACATTTTTTGATTGGGTGGTAAAATTAACGTTTTGTGTAATACATCTCAAAACTTCTATAAGATAATCATGGAAAAACTGATTCGCATAAAAAGCAATAATTTAAGACCAAGACAAGGCCGGGTACTCGTAGCCGAGCCATTGTCCGATGAGTTTTATTTTGGTCGTTCGGTAGTGCTTTTGGTAGATCATAATGAAGACGGTGCTTTCGGTATCGTGATGAACAAGCCAACAGGCTCCTATTTGAGCCAGTTTACACAAGATTTTGAAGGCTTTGATGTTCCTGTATTTATAGGCGGACCTGTGAAAAACGATAGCCTGTTTTATATTCACAGCCTGGGTCCTGAAATTCCTCATAGCAATGAAATATTCCCCGGCCTTTACTGGGGAGGGGAATTGGAAGTGCTGGTTGGAATGATGAAATTAGGTTTGGTGCGCAATGATCAAGTCAGGTTTTTTCTTGGTTACTCAGGCTGGTCTCCTAAACAGTTAGAAGAAGAGCTTTTGCGCAATGCTTGGGTCGTTTCCGAATCCAATTACCGCTTGTTGATGAAGACAAAAGCCAACAAAATGTGGGACAATCACCTGCAACGCATGGGGCCTCTATATGATCTTTGGCGTGGGTTTCCTGTAAACCCTGAACTCAATTAAGTATCTATAAATCAGCCAAATAGCTGGGTAATAAACATCCTTATTACGTTTGGAACAACAATGGCGGTAAAAATCAATCCATACAAAGCACCATAAAAGTGCGCGTTGTGGCCAATGTTGTCTTGTCCTTTTTTGCCCATATACATCGAGTAAATCAGATAAACGATCCCAAATACATAAGCAGGAATGGGAATCGGTATTGGAAAAATAATTAATGATGAATTTGGACTGAGAAGAATGCTTGCGAAAAGCACGGCGGCCACTGCACCCGATGCTCCTACAGCGTTGTAGTAGATGTCGTTTTTATATTTACCGTAATCATAAAGTGTTGAAAACAAGATGCCTCCTATATACAACAAGAAATAATACAGCCAACCTTTTTCGGGGCCAAAAATAACTTGAAACGCATTTTCAACTTGTCTGCCAAAGCTGTACAACACAAACATATTGATAGCAAGGTGCATCCATCCGGCGTGTATGAGGCCGTAACTGACAAAGCGCCAACCTTGTCCCTTTTCGCGAATCAGCCATGGACTGAAGCTCAAACGGTGAAATAGGCCTGCGTTCTGCATGGCCATCACCGAAACAACGACAGTTGCGATAATAATCAGAACTGTCATTTGGTTTCCTCCGTGGGGTTGGCGTTGGTTTTCGTATGATCAATTTCGGAGCCTAAAACACTGTGTGGAATTAAATACACAGCCACCATTACCATTGTTGCCACAATGGGCCAGGTTCTATTTTTTGAATTTTTACGCAAAACAAACCAAGCTATCAGCCAAAAGATGAAGAAGATGATGGTTTTATTGTCGGTGAGATCATAACCCCAGGGCCAGCCGGTCCAATAAGCATCAAAAGCATATTTTTGAACGATTGGTCCGAAAACCAAACCACCAATAAAGGTCAACACTAAAGTGATGGAGGTGAGTTGGAACGTTTTTTCGCGCTTAAGGAAAGCTTCAAAACCTGTACGTATTCCAAAAACCATCGCGAAAAACATAAAAAAGATGTGCGGAATCAAAACAAAATCCGGCACCGCCCCTTTGAAGCGCAACACTGCCGATTCTTGGGTAAGCGGATAGGCTTTTTCGCCGTCCATCAATGCAATGTGGTATTCAACTTTTCCGGCCGGTGGCTGATTAGGGACAGCTGCCGTGATGATTCCGTTTTTCGGTTCTAAGTTGACGGTTGTCCATTCGTCGTGGCTTTTGTAACGTTTGAATTTATACACAGCAGTTACACCCTCCGGCACGGCGATGGTTACCAATGCGTCTTGTCCGGTGTCGTGGGTGCGCAATAATTTGTATTTAACGGGCTGATTTTTAATGGTTACTTTTCCTCTTATGGGATAAGTGGGGCCTGTTGTTCGTTGGTAAACGGCAAAACTGCCCATCAATAATAGGGATAATGTCCACAGAATGACGGAAACGATCCGTCGGTTGCAATTTGGTGACTTCATGTTTAATTTTTAAAATGCAAAAATAGCTTTTGTTACTGAATGAAAATGCAGAAGGTTTTGGGGGACAAAAAAGTGTAAAATAGCTTTTAACTTGTTGTAGCAATGAGGTTTAGGTCGGGGCAACTGTTGATTTCTGTTTGCAAGGTAATGTGAGTGAAACCAAATTCGTGCATTAAAACATGCTCGGCTTCCTCTCTTTTTTCTTGAACTTGGCTCAGCAGCATATCTTTTTCCATTTCTAAATGGGCTTCAAAGAATATTTCTTGTTCGGTGAGTTGCCACACATGCAGGTGGTGGATATTTTTTATACCATCAATCATTTTCATGCGCTCGGCTATGGGTTCTAATTTTAGATTTCTTGGTCCGGACTGCATCAAAATGTGATAAGTTTCGGCCAACACATGCCAAGTTTCTTTGATGATATAAATGCTGATGAGGAGGGTTATAATAGGGTCAACCCAATAAATTTTGAAGAAAATAATCAGCACACCACCCACGATTACGGTTACACTCGAGAGGGTGTCGCCGATCAAATGAAGGTAAGCGGATTTGATGTTGAGGTTGTTTTTAGAGAAATCTTTGAGCAAAAAAACTCCAACTAGGTTGGCAATCATGCCAATAGAAGCAACAATAAGCATTGAAAAACCTTCAACTTCGCTGGGATTTTTCAGGCGATGGAAAGCTTCAACCATCAGAAACATACAAATGCCAATCAAGGTAACGGCGTTGAACATGGCAGCCAGAATTTGGATACGTTTATAGCCAAAAGTCAGTTGCTTGTTGGGCGCTTTTTTACTTATTTTGAGGGTGATATAGGTGATCAAAAGTGCAATTCCATCGCTGAAATTGTGTAGCGCATCGGAAATTAAGGCCAAGCTGTTTGAAAGCAAGCCTCCAATCAATTCTACAGTTGAAATGACCATGTTGAGGACGACAGTAATCATTAAGTTACGGCCCTCTTTTTTTCCTGAAAGGTGTCCGGTAGTTTGGTGCATTTATTTCTTTTGGATGTGTTGAACGTATTGATAGAAAAGCTCGTGAATTTGCGGACGAATGTTCATCTTGGCCAGGAGATTGGTTTTAGCGTTGGGATACACTCTGTTCGACAAAAATACCACCACCAATTTATTTTTTGGGTCGGCCCAAGCAAAAGTGCCGGTAAACCCAGTGTGGCCAAAACTTTCGGGCGAGGCACTCTTGGCCATGGGTCGGCTCGTTTCTTTGGGATCTAAGGGAGGTTTGTCGAAGCCCAATCCGCGGCGGTTGTTTTTAAAGTGGGTACGGGTAAAATAGTTTAAGGTCTGAGGTTCAAATATTTTCACGCCATTCAAGCTGCCTTTGTTGAGGAACATTTGCATCAAAAGTGCCACTTGGTGGGCGTTGCCAAACAACCCGGCATGACCGGCAATACCGCCCAACATGGCTGCTCCCGGATCATGTACATCGCCTTGCAGCAGTTGTTTCCTGAAATCTTGATCATCCTCGGTAGGGGCAATGCTACTTCGTTGAAACTTTTTCAAAGGTTGATAAGTGATTGAATCCAAGGCAAGTGGGCGATAGATATTGTCGTAAACATATTCTTCAAAAGGTTGGTTGGTAAGCAGTTCCACGATTAGAGGAAGGATGATGAAACCCATATCGCTGTAGCGGTATTCCTTCACCTTTAGTTTGCTGGTACCTATTTGTTGGAACATGGCATAGCGGTAGTTTCGGTGCATATAAATACTGTCGGCAATGCGGTAGGGGTGGTCGGCATCTGCAATTTTAGCATATACAGAGGGATCGAGGTTTTTGTTTTTGATGGTTTTCAAATAAAACGGTATCCACCCGTCTAAGCCCGATTGATGGGCAAGAATATCATAAATTCTCAGTTGTCCTTTGTCGGTTTTGTTGAGATAAGGCAGAAAATCACCTAACGTTTGGCTCATAAAAAGACTGCTGTCTTCATACAAGCGCATCACGGCGGGTGTGGTTGCCAAAATTTTGGTAAGACTGGCCAGATCGTATAGTGTAGCCTCGGTTACCGGCTGCGTAGAATCGTAGGTGAGAAAACCAAATGATCTGTTATAGATGCACCGTCCGTTGTGAAGAGCGACAATTTGGCAGCCCGGATAAGCTTTATTTAGGATTCCGTCTTGGGCAATAGAATCGATCTTGTCGAAAAATGAATTTTTTATTGCCGGTGGGTCGGTTTTTTTTTTGTCTGCTTCATTGAGCAGGCCGGTAACAGTTTTAGTCGTTTTGATGGTTAACCCTTCGCCGGCCTTGAAGCCGGTATTCAGCGAAACAGGTAGTTTGCCTCTGGCTTCAAGCTGGCCGGTAAGAATTTGAGCTGCGGCTTGAACGCTTTCATCACGGTCTTGATAGCCGATCAGAATGGCTTTATATTGTGCGTTGATGGCGAACAGATCAAGGGCATACGGTGAAGCAAATAGGTTGAAAATGATGTGCTTATCTTTTGAAAGTGATTGCATGAGTTGAATAACTCCGTCGGTGATACCATATTTTTTGGCAGCAAGCATGGAAGTGTTTTGCAGATTCACGATCACTTTTTTGAAGGGCCTTAACTTTTTTATCAATGCAGCAATGGCATCTTTATCGGCGTTTTTGTTGAGGGTAAAGGATTGAATTACAATGCCTTTGCTTACGAGCTCTTTTTTGAAAAAAGCATCCGTTTCTTTACCTATTGTGAGCAGAGCCAGGGTGTCGGTTCCGGAAACGAGAGGAAGACCATCATCGTTGTTGCGCAACAGTGTAACTGACTCATTGAAAAGTTGTTGGTTAAGCTGCTGGTATTCTGGTTTGGCGAGGTCGCTGCTCAGGCCCTCGATATTAGACGGCCTGTAGGTGTTTAATCCAACTTTGTATTTGTAATGCAGAATTTTTTTGCAGCTTTCTTCAATGCGTTCCATGCTAAGGCTGCCATCGGCAACAGCATCGAGGATGGTTTGAATAGCGAGCGGAATATTTTCGGGCAGCAACAAGATGTCATTGCCGGCCATAAGGGCTGAGAGTTCAATTTTTCCGGAAGGTTGAACTGATGTAACACCTTTCATATCAAGTCCATCGGTGATGATAAGTCCTTTAAAGCCCATTTCGTTTTTTAGGATACCTGTTACGATGGGATAGGAAAGGCTGCTGGGTAGATTGGGTGTTGCATCCAAAGCTGGAATGTGCAAATGGGCTGTCATGATGGCATCTAGTCCACTTTCAATCATTTTTTTGAAAGGCACCAACTCCACCGAATCGAAGTGGGCACGCGAGTGGTTTAAAACGGGCAGGGTATAATGCGAATCGTTTTGTGTGTCGCCGTGTCCGGGAAAATGTTTGGCCGTGGCGACCACTCCGCCTTGCTGCATGGCCCGAGCAAAAACAATACCTTTTGCTGTAACTTGCTCGGGCTGTTCAGCATAGCTTCGCATTCCGATCACCGGATTTGCAGCATTGCTGTTTACATCCACCACAGGTGCAAAGTTGATGTGGATGCCCAAACGTTGGCATTGGGCTGCAATTTGATATCCCATTGCGGCAATAATACTGTCGTTTTGTATGGCACCGAGTGTCATCTGAAAAGGATACGAAACAGTTCCTGGCAAACGCATTGCTAAGCCCCATTCGGCGTCAATGCTGATCAATAGAGGTGTTTTGGCTTCTTGCTGCCACTTGTTGGTTTGATAAAGCTGACTTTGAGGTGATCCTTTAAAAAAGGTAACGCCACCAAGGTTGTATTTTTGGATGAGCTGCGACAAAGCCGGATCGTAGGGCTTGTCGGGTTGGTTGGCACGGGCCATAATCAGTTGTCCCACCCGTTGTTCAGGCGTGAGTTGGTTGTACACCGAGTCCACCCATCGGTCTTCAGACAAATTTTGAGTCATGGTAGGTGTCGAAAGGCCAAAAATAACCATCGCGAGGAGCAGAAGTTTTGGGTGCCTGCAAAAAACACGGTGAATAATATGCTTTACAAAAATATTTTTCATAGTTTATGGTTTAGCTGTTCTATTTGTCTTGGGTAAAATAATTTTTTAAAAACACTTCCAGCTCGGCTAAGCCGGAGGGTTTTGACAGTATAGTGTTGTCAGTGTTTAATACGAAAAAGGTGGGGGTTCCATACACCATATATGCCTCGCTTACCGGACTTGCCCAGCCAAGGCCATCAGTTAAATGTGTCCAATCGAGCTTTTCTTGGGTGAGAATTGATTTTAGCTTGTCGGCATCTTTGCTCAGCACAAAGGAAATGACCTGCACTTGGGGGTAATGAAATGTAAGTTGTTTTAATTCAGGCAGAATGCTTAGGCAATGTGGGCAATCTACCGACCAAAAAAGAATAATTTTCAGTTTGCCTTTGGTGTCGTTGAGGTTGAAATCGTTGCCTTGTATGTCATTCATGGAAATTTCAGGAGCCACCGATCCAATCACTACTTTTCGGTGTGGGCCTGCAATGCGTTCAATTTCCAATGAGGTCTCAAGATCTAAGCAATCGGCGTCTAAATGCGGAAGGTTACTCAAAAAATCGGTGACCGCAGTGAAGCCCATTTTTGCAAAACCTTCAATAAAGTATTCCAAAGTGAACAAATAGGTAGTTTTTTCAACTGATGCTTTTTCGAGAATGACATCTAATGCTTGCATAAAAACCAATTGAACCTCAGCCATTCCCATCGAAGGACGTTGATGTAGCGAGAGATAATCAATCATTTTGGAAGTCAATACATCTGAATAAAGAAGGAGGGTATCGGCAAAATCGGTTTGATCAAAAAAATGATCTTTCAATTGTTGGCGCTGCCCGTCAAAATCAAGACTAAGATCAATTACCGGCGGCACATCTGCCCGCATTAAACGCGCGGCTAAGGTTTCCGATCGTGTGAGATACACTGAATCTGTTTTTTGTTTTAAACTGTTTTGTAGCTTGTTATAGGTTTCAAGGGCGTGTTTGTAGAAAAGTTCGTTTCGCGGATATTGTTGTAAAATAGGCTTAATCAACTCTTGACGGGCAATTGTTTTGTCTTTTAAAATTTTATAATCATACCACAGCTTGTTTTCATCCGATCGGATAAATTCAACGGTAGCATTTTCGTTGTCCGAATTGGAGATGAAGCGCACATCGGCTTTGTTGTATAGAATGCGGAAATTATTGCCCGACTTGGTCACCAATTCATACATTCCTACGCGGAACCAGGTGGCAGTGTGGAACGTGAAATAGCCTTCGTTATTGGTTTTTACAGAGTCAACCGGATATTTATTATCGCCTTTTATCATGTTGAGACGAATCATCTGGTTGGTATAGTCTTTAATTGTGCCCGAAATTTGATGTTGGGCCTTTGCTTCGGTTCGACCAAGCCATGCCCATAATATTAGGAATAAAAGTGAAAGGATGTGGTGCTGTTTCATAGGGATAAAGCGAGTAATTTTAGTTCAGAAAACCCGTTTTTGTAAGTTTCGCCGGACAAAGGTAATCAAAGCCCATTAATTGCTGATGATTCAAAGGAGATGTTGCTGAGCTGAAAATGGTTTAAAAAGTAGTTATAATTTGTACCAAGTGGATTGAAGGGTATTTTTTCTTTTACCACATTCATCGTGCAAAAGGGTGATCACGAGATCGCCGGCAGCAAAAGTAATGCTGTAAGTCCCTTTAATGGAGTTGCATACACTTTTTCCATTGTTGACAACTGAAAATTTATTTTCAGTCAAAGCGAAATTTCCCGACATAGGTTTTTCAGCTTCTACCGATGGGAAATCGAGCGAAAAAGTTTCTCCTTTCAAGCTGAGCATGGCGCCGGTAGTGGTACTAACCCACGTGCCTTCAAGTAATTTTAAATTGTTGATGCTTCCGGTAGAGGGCTTATTTTCATTGATTTGTTGCGCTGTCTCTGCCGATGGCAACAATGTTTTTGCCTGGTTATTTTCTGTGGTTCGCATATAAACATATCCTGCTGCCATGGCAATAGCTCCTAAAACCAGAAAAACCACCAAAACCGATAGCAGCCACTGCAGCCAGGTTTTGTTTTTATTTTTCGACTTTCTACTTACCAGTCGTGGGCTTCTTTTTTTCGGTCTTGTGGTGCGTTTGCGCTTTGTTTTAGGCAATTTTTGAGCGAAATTTTACTTTTTTTATTGCCAAGAATAGACTTCCTTTGCAAAGATACGATGTTTTTAATTCGGCATAAAGGAACGACCATGTGCGCTTTTTTATATGTTATTGTGCAACATCACAAACAATGGACTTGGGCCGTCTTTTGGTTTGCATTTGTAGGTTGGATATTGTTTAATTTTGTTGTTTTTCCATCTCTTAGCTACAGTTCTGCGGGTGTCGAACTCCAAATTTTAGATGTCAGACTGTGGTACAATTCATTCGATGTGCTAACACTATTTAATGCTATGGGCGCGCAAGGCCGTGCTTTGTATCGCTTTCAAGTGGTTGTTGCAGATATGGTCTATCCTTTTTTTTACGGCATTTTATTGCTTTCGGCACTTTTGCTGTGTCTGCACCAGCTGAAAAAAGAATCTTACTGCAAACGGTGGATCATTTGGCCGTTATTGGCTTTTCTTTTTGATGTGTTTGAAAACACAAATACCTATTGGATGCTCATAAAATTTCCAAATGTATCTGATGTTCAAGTTCAAATAGGTGCGGTTTTCACCCTTTTGAAATGGATCTCAGTGAGTATGTCTGTTGGTTTGCTGCTGTTTCTATTGGGTCTTTTGAGTTTTAGGCGTTTTACGAAATGGTTGTCTTGAACAACATGGCAGTGGCATAAATCTTCATTTCATCTGTATATAAATTTGTTAATTGTTTAATAATCAATAATTAAAGTTAAGAGAGTAAATTTTCATCTAGGTGCTCCGGCAAAGATTTCTCCAAGCTTGGCTACAACAGTGGGTGCTTAACTTT
>JAEWWJ010000070.1 GCA_023396415.1 Bacteroidota bacterium | reverse complement strand
TTTGTTGCCATTGTTCTACCAACTCAAACATAATAGAGGACTTGTCTTCATTTTGCATATGATTTTTTTTCAGCAAAACTAAGCTGTCAAATCCATCTCAGCAAGATGGGTTGGTCGGAGGGATACGATACAACAGGATCGTACATGCGGCCATTCATGTTAATGAGCTGGAAGCCATAGAGGTGTTCGTGCCCGGTGAAACCCCTTTCAAACAAAGGCTCGGCAGGCGGGGTGGAGGCAAAGGCACGCCAGGTGTTGGGGTCTCTTCTGTTGCCCCAGGCATCGAAGTTGATTTCCTGCAGGCGGTTGCCGCTGGCATCGCTGATGGTGTTCCACGAGCCTAAATGGTCGGTGTGGATATAGCGGATGTATGCTGTTCCCTTTGGCTCCTGCACCACCACGGCAAACAATCCCTCCGGTCCGCTGAGGTAGGTGTGGGTGGTGGTTTGATCATTGATCATTTCATCTAATGACAAATACATCAAGCTATTTCCGACTCTCATGCAAGTTTTTCTTATACCAATTTTTGTTTCTAAACCAGGCATTTGCACTGTCTGGTTTGTTTTCATAAGGAACAAATTTAAATAAGACGGGCTTTTTATAAAACTCATTTTCATTTAAGTATTCAAAACTGTTATATAAGACAAAAGTTGTGTCACTTGTGATAAGTCCATTTGACTCAAAAACCCACCTTCGATATATAGGATTGTGTGAAGAGTGAATATTAAAAAGCTGTATTTGTATACTGCTATCTTTAATCATAAAACAGCCAAAGTATTCTTTGCCCTTTTGGGTGTACCAATCCTTATTAATGATATCAAAATATTTTGATTTGTTAAAGAAATAATCTCTCACCCAAGGACCCTCTTTAGCTATTCCGTTTTCGTACAAGAACAATATCCTGCCTTTTACATCAACCGGAGCATAAAACCCATTTGTTTTTATTGATATTGGTTTTCCTGATTCCACTAACGGGTATTTGTATGCACAAAAATCCTTTTTCTTAGTGAAGCAACTATTTAGCGAAAAGATAAATAGAATTATACAAATAACTGTGATTGTTTTTTGATGAGGCATAATAAGTATAATTGTAAGTTTATCTAAAAAGGATAAAGCGAAAACGGATTCATATAACCACCCTGAAGAAAAATAGCTGACGGTGAACCCAGACGTGTGTCAAAATATGGAGAATTAACCAAAGGAAAATATTTTCCATGAATAAAGTTTTGCGTAAACTCCTGAACACCTGGACCATCTATTCCAAAGCGGCTTACCCTGTTTCCATTTCGATAGCCAAGATATAACCCGGCATATACTCTTTCTCCACCTGAATAAGTGCCTTTTTTGTTATGTCCCCAAACAGATCTATAATCTGTAGTTTCTCCATGCCCTTTTTTAAACTCTTCCAATGGCGGTTCAGTAGTAAAAAGATTGAATCCAAACGAAACTTCACCAATGCCAATTTCGGCTGCGGCTGTGCGATACCAGTCGCTTCCTCTGAAAGCGTCATTGGTCATGGCAAAGGAAAAATCGCCCCTGCCATAGCCAACAAACCAGTTTTTTTGCGGGTGACTTCCATAAAAAGAAGATAAGCCAAACGAAAAACGCTGATTCCTGTTCCTGTCGAAATAAGAAGCTCCGCCAAAGACTTGAAAACCTGAAATATACTGTGGTTTGACTTTGGATTGCATCAAATTTGTCCAGCCGCTATTATAACCGCCTCCAAACGAAAATGTAAAGTCACCGGTATTTATTGTTGTTGTGGCTCCAAAATCTGCTCCAAAAAAGCCGAAACCACCATTAAATGATTGAATAACATCGCCACTTCTAAAAGAAGCATTAATAGAAACCCCAAAACTAAATGGGTTTAATCCAATTGAAATATTCGTGTTTTGACTTTGATAAACAGGAACCCTCACAGCATTATTTATTCCGCTGATTGTGCTTGATACATTTTTATAAGCAGTGCCTAGAGGATCGTGATGACCATTGATCAGATTGCTTGTGAAATCAGCTACCATTGCCATTGCAAAAAACGGTGCCATAAATATTTCTCCACTCGGATCATTATATCTAAGTGGATTATTCACACAATAGCTATACCTGTTAAAACTCTGGCTAAAATCCGGTGCCTGTACAAAGTTGTCGGGCGAGAGCATGCGCGAAACCACGGGGTCATACACCCGGCCGTTCATGTTAATTAAACCGAAACCATACAAATGTTCATGGCCGGTGAAACCCCTTTCAAACAAAGGCTCGGCAGGCTTGGTGGCGAAGGCGCGCCAGGTGTTGGGGTCTCTTCTGTTGCCCCAGGCATCAAAGTTGATTTCCTGTAGCTTGTTGCCGGAGGCATCGGTGATGGTGTTCCACGAGCCGAGGTGATCGGTGTGGATGTAGCGAATGTATTGTGTGCCGTTGGGTTCCTTAACCATTATGGCAAAAAGTCCTTCCGGCCCGTTGAGGTAGGTGTGGATGGTAGTTTGGCCGTTTTTTGTAATGTATTCACAAGCACCTGCATACACCTTAGTTGTTGTGCTGCCTGCTGCCGTGTATTGCTGCCCGATGCGCTGCCGGTGGTGGCCGTAGGTGATTTGCAAGAATTTATCCCCTTCGGTGATGGAGGTCACCTTGTCGAAGGCATTGTAGGCAATGCTTTGCTGCTCCGGAGGGAAAATGCCGGGGGAGGTAGTGGCGGAGGTGAGGGCGATATCAAATGCGGAATCATTACTCATGCTACAAATGTTGAAGTTTTTGTCTGTTGGAACAAAATATGTTTGATGTTAATGGACAGTAAAATGCATTATAATGTGTTGTGCTAAAAAGGGCAACTGACTTTGTTTAATTGAAAAATGCTGACCAATAAGAAATTTAAAGATTTCTTTCAAAGGTAGCTGCATTATAAAACAAAAGCCTGAATAATCCAGTTCTTCATTAAATTTTACTTTTTTTTAAAATGTTATTGATATCTTATTAGAATTAAACTTGCCGGAATATAATTTGTACTCCCCTACTACTTGCGGCAATACTGTTTTGATTTCTATGTATTTTGATTGATTTTCATCCCAAATCGGAGTAGTATAAGCATAAGTTGATAAGTTTTGATTTATATAAAAAGCAAAACTTCCTTTAAGTATTTGAAATCCAATAAGATTATAGCTGTCGGTATAAATCTCCCCCGCCCTTAAAAAAACAAACTTTTTACTATACTCATTTAATATTTTATCAGGCGTCAAATCGGATGCCGAAAAGTACGTTTTAGCCCATTCAGAATAGTCTGATTGATTACTGAAATTTTCACGGTAAATGTATTCGTAAATTTCAGCCAAATCATCGTTAATCATATCTATTTCATGTTCAACATCAATATTCGATGTATCATTCACAACAATCCAACCTTTAGAAAATGAACTTTCTCCAATTATTACTGTGTTTTTATCTTTGGCATAATTACCGTGTATTTTTGCCCTTTTCAAATAATTAGGATTTAAATATTCTTCTATCGGGTATTGCAATAAAGTTCCACATGACAACATTGGTAATCCACAGCGACTATCTGAGACTTTCTGAAAATAATAATTAGTATCAGAATTATTTCTATAAGTGATAATTAATTCAGGATAATATATTGTTGAGTCTTTCTGGAAAATATCATATCCTTTAACCCATTTTGCTGACAGTTCAATACTTACACTTTGAGAATATGTGGAAATATTAAAACTCAAAAGCAAGAACAAAATAATATTTGAATTTATTGTTTTCATGTTAAAATGGATATATAAAAGAATGATTAGATGTCCAAGGGAAGTTAATGTAATTCATAGAGCTAAACTGAGAATAAGATGTGGACCAACGCAATATGTCTTCTCTTGTAAAACTATTAAATTGCAAACCACCAATCGAATTTTGGTAGCTGTAGGCATGAAAATCAAGCATATCAAGGAAATCAGGAGTTAAAATACTTGAAGATTGACCAGCTAATGCCGCAAATTGTGATACATGGACGAATTCATGCCCCATAGTGAAAAATAATTGTTTAGCAGTACTGAAAGCTAAGTTTTTGTTGAAATACACATTTGACATTCCTGTTAATTTCCCGCTAGTGACATATTTTGTTGGTACTGTCGAACCAGGTGCATCAGCTGCATTCATGGCCTCCTGTGCTTTGACAGGGACATTTTCCGCGGTAAAAGCCTTCACATTATTCATTGGAGCATCTTTGTACCAAGCTTTCTGAGCATCAGACAGAAATTGGTCTGTAGCAGGCACTGGATCCCCTCCATTGACCCCAAGATCTACACACCCTTTTTGAAAAACAGAGATTTGCCTTTGATATTGAATCCCCCCAGAAAGTCCACCTAGAAATGCACCACCTATTGCGCCATAACCACCACCAATTAATCCAGATTGCAAGCCTTGGCCAAAATTTGCTCCAGCTATCCATGCATTACCAGCCCCTCCAACAAAACCACCAGCGAAGCCTCCAGAAGCGCCAACTAACGTCCCATTAGCTATTGCACCTCCAACTGAAGTTGTTGCTCCAAGTGCTCCCGCCACAGCATTACCTGCAATACCGCCAGCTGCACCAGATAACGCACCAATTCCAATTGCCGTGAAGAAGTCTCCCATGTTATTCACATTACCTGATGCTACTTGTATTGTGGCATTTATAAATGCACCTATGATAATTGCTGAAACGATAAACTCCCCGCTCGGGTCTGTCAACACCAATGGATTATTCCACGCATAGCTATACCTGTTAAAACTCTGCGAAAAATCGGGTGCCTGCACAAAGTTGTCGGGTGAGAGCATGCGTGATACCACGGGATCATATACCCTGCCATTCATATTGATGAGCTTAAATTCATCAAGATGTTCGTGCATGGTGAAGCCACGAGTCGTGCCAAAAGAAATGGGCATATTGGTGTAGGTCCAGGTTTGTGCATTACGGCGGCGGCCCCAGGCATCGAAACTGAAATATTCAG
>JAEWWJ010000025.1 GCA_023396415.1 Bacteroidota bacterium | reverse complement strand
GCCACCTGCAAACTCAACGGCATTAACCCTCAGCTTTGGCTCAAAGACACACTCACCAAACTGTCCGATTACCCCGCCAACAGGCTTCATGAACTGCTGCCGTTTGCTGAAAAACACTGAAAAATATTCCGGATGGATGCCTTTGGCCGAAGGGATACTTTGAAAAACGTTACGCTTAAAGCGTTTTTATGTCCAAATCAAATTTGCCTTCTGTAATTTTCTTGATGCTATCTGAATTGTAAGCACCGTTGCTGTTTTTGCGTACCGCATCAAAATAAAATGTGCCTTTGATATGTGTTCCGGAATTGGATTCTATGATTATTTTTCCGGTCTGCACATATTCCCATTTTGTAAACCATTGGTCATAACCATTGCCATTCCATTTGTTATATTCTGCGCTGGTTAGGTACTCAAGGTTGGTTATGTGAATGGGGTCGAAATCGTAAGTTCCCGGTTTCCAATCAGCAGCAGTGCTTACTTTGCCACCAAAAGGCATCAGCGTAAGGATGATGGTTTCTTTTTGGTCAGTGGGCTGCCCGATAATCTGAAGCATCTTAGTTGAAGAAACAAATTTTGCATTTGTGAACTGAATATCAGCCGCAGGAAAGGACTGATTGTCAACTTTTGCTACAAATGGTCCGGAAGCAGGATTGTCCGGATTATCAGAGGATGGCCCGTCATTTTTGGCGCAAGAAGACAACAATACTGCCGCGAGCATGATGGTTTGAAGGAGTTGGATTGTTTTCATAAAATTAAATATTCTATAGTTTTTTACGCTACAAAATTCAATTAAATCACAACTTTATGCAATGGGCTGTTCAGCCCAATTTTATATCAGCCCACCTTTTCTGGCTTTTTCTATCAGTTCGATGCGGTTATGGGTTTGTAATTTTTGATAGATGTTTTCAATATGCCGCTTCACGGTGAATGCTGAAATATGAAGGTTTTCACCAATCCGTTGGTTGGTATAGCCTTTGCTTAATTGTTCCAGAATTTCTGTTTCTCTTTCCGACAAAATGATCTTTTCCGTTGTTTTTTCAGGCAATGGATGTTTTCCCTCTTTCAACAACTGCAAGGTTTTCATCGCAATTGACGGCGACATTACCGAACCGCCGTTTAAGGTGTCGTGGATGGCTTCATAAATCTTTCCGGCTTTTGTTTCCTTCAGTATATAACTGTCAGCACCGGCTTTGATGGCATTAAAGATATAATCATCGTCGTCATAAATGGTAATCATTATAATTTTGATGTCCGGATACTGTTGTTTTATTTTTCCGGTGGCTTCAATGCCATTCATCACAGGCATTTCAATGTCCATCAACACCAGGTGAATGTGGCTGTTTTGTGCTAAAAACAACAGCAATTCAGCGCCGTTTTGTGCAGTATGGCACAAAGAGATATCTTCGTAAGCCGAAAGTTTTTCTTCTAAGGCTTTCAACGAAAAGGCATTATCATCGGCAATGGCGATGTTTATCATTTTACAAAATGATTTCAATGGTATAAACTGTTCCTTTGCCGACGGCTGTTTCCAAGTGAAATTGTCCATTTACGGCAGTAATTCTGCTTTGAATATTTCTTAATCCAAAGGATTTTTTCTTTTCGTTTTCGAAATCAAACCCACTGCCATTGTCAGTTACTTGTACGGTTAGGTTTTTTTCATTCTGCCGAAGGCTAATCGCGATTTCTGAAGCCTGAGCATGCTTTATGGCGTTGTTCACCATTTCCTGTACTGCCCTGAAGAGGTGAACGGCCAATTTGGAGTTAATGGTACTGTTTTCGGCCATTTCAGCCTCGAAATCAAACTTCATATCTTGTCTAACTTCGGAGGCATTGTTGATAAAATTAAGTATCTTAGATTTCAAATCAAATAGGTGAATTTCTCTGGAGTTGAGCGCCCATAGGGTGTTTTTGAGCTCGGCAATGGAGTTTTCCGAAATATTGAAAAGCAGGTTGATCTTGCTGTTTACGGCATCAGTCAATTGATCGGATGAATTTTTAAGCCCATCCAAAACAGAATGAATAAAGGTCAACTGAGCGCCCAAGCTATCGTGCAAATCGCGGGAAATTTCCAAACGCTGCTCCTGAATCCGGGAATGTGTTTGCTCTTTTAAAAGCTCGTTTTCCAATGCAAGCTGACGTTGCCGGTAAAGGGTTTTTACCCTGAAGTTTCTGAATAACACCAAAACAAAAACGACCAAAGCTCCCAACAGCATCAGCGAGATACTTTTTTGTTTGGAAACAAGCCGGGTTTCTGCTATTTGTTTTTCTTTCTTTTCGGTTTCGTACAGGATGCGATATTCAGCAAAGGCCTGTTCGCTTTTGTCGCTAAAGTATTTTTTGTAATGCGTAAGATAGGTTTCGTTGGCTGATAGTGCCTTTTCAAAGTGGCCTTGTTTTTTATACATTTCACTCCGTCCGGAATAGGCTTTCAACACATTGCTATACAGATTGCTTTCAGTACAAATAGTGATGGCCTGCTGAAAATAATTTTCTGCATCGGCATAATTTCCTTTGGCAGTTTCCACTTCGGCCAAATTGATATAGGTGTCGGCAATCCAATTCGGATTGTTGAGTTTTTTGTCAATTTTCAGATTTTCGTTGAAATAAAAAGCTGCCTTTTCGTAGTCTTTTAAATAGTATAAAAAGCACATGGCCAGATTATCCTGAAAGGTGATTTTTGCCACATCATTGTCCGATTTTTCTGAAAGTTCAATACCAATACTATCCAGTTTCATGGCTTTCTCAAAATTCCCGTTTTTACCTTCTATATTGGCAAGTGTATGTAAAGCAATCAGATAGGCCTTATCGGTTGGCTGCGCTTTTTGAAGTTCAAAAACTTTATCTATATATAGTTTAGCTTCAGTTTCATTGCCTTTTTCAAAATAAAGCTGCCCCAGCGAAGCAGAGGTGCCTGCCAACAGGCGGCGATTTTCAAGGCTCTTGCTCACTTGAATGGATTGCTGATAGTAATTCAATGAAGTGGAAAAGTCGCCCAAATGTTTATAACAAGTTCCAAGACCAACATAAGCGGTGTTGGTGAGCGTATCCACCTGAGGCAAGTATTCCAAAGCGCTGTTAAAATGCGAAACTGCGAGGTAAAACGAAGCTGTTTTTCTGAAATAGGTTGCTTTGCATATTTTTAAAACAGCGATGTATCGCGGCTGATCTGAAGATAAATCGTCTAACTGCTGATAAAAATAGTTCAGGCTATCCATAGGCAAATCATAACGCTGAACAATTTGCTGATAGATGTGGTCAATTGTCCGTTCGGTATTGCGCGTAGTGGCCTTTCGCATATTATCATTGCTCATGTCTTCACAAGAAAAACAAAAAACAGCCATGACAGCGAAAATTATCTTGTTGATTTTCATACAACAATGAGCTGAAAATTCAATTTATCCTATGATTATCAGGCAACATGAACGAAATTTTTGAAATAATATTTTTCGCTAATGACATATTTTTTTATTCGTCGTCACCGACACTCCGTTGATGCTATTGCTTTCCTTATCCGATTAGCATTTTTTTTCGTTGGTAGGTATGCTGTATTGCTTTATTTGAATATTGTTTTGTGTGTGCAGCCTCAAAATAAAGCACTTTGGAAAGTTCGCCGAACAAAGGGAACCCACCACCTAATAACACAGGAATTATGGTTATTGTTATGTTATCTATTAAATCTTCTTTTAGGAAATTCTGAATGGTTACCCCTCCATCAATATAAAGCTGGTAGTATCCGCGGCTATTTATTTGCTCTAAAATTTCTTTTAATGGGCCTTTTATTAAAAATGCTTTATGAGCATAGGCGGGAGGAAGCTCTTTCAAAGAATTGCTTAAAACAAAAACGGGTTTTTCATAAGGCCAATCAATATCAAAACCACAAACTGTTTCAAATGTGGTTCTGCCCATTACAACAGCATCTGTTTTTGAAATAAAATCGCTGTAGCCCATATCTAAATTATCGGGGTTGGGAAAAGAATTCAAACACTCTAAGCCTCCGTCTTTATCTGCGATGTAACCATCTAAACTGGTTGCTATAAATACGTTATTACTCTTTACTGTCATAGCTTTTATTTTCGTGCTTGCAAATATCGCGTACTTCATCAGCTCTTAAAATTTTATCCATTTTTTTACCTTTCGCTAATTCGTCCACCAATTTGTCAAGATACCGAATTTGCCGGGTTAATAGGTTTTCAATTTCTTCAACTCTATAACCACAAATTACACCTTTTATTAAGTAAGCATTTGGATTCAAAGTTGCTTTTTCAAAAAACATTTCAAAGGAGGCATTGTTGTCCATGAGTTCTTGAATTTTTTTATCGTCAAAGCCGGTTAGCCAACTTATAACTTGGTGCAATTCTGCTTTAGTTCTTCCATTTTTCTCAATTTTTGTGAGATAATGTGGATATATTGCAGCAAAGGTCATTTTTGCCATTCGTTCGTTGTGTTCGGGCGTTATCTTCATCTTATTTCAGTCTTTCTAATTTTCCTTTTCTCTTGATTATATTTTTGTAGTCCCATTGGATGAGTCTTGAGTTATGCAGCCAACTTTTTAATTCGTTCGTATTTATTTCAGATAAACTGTTATAGAAAATCGAAGCATCTTTAAATTTCACTCCTTTAACGTTCAGGTTCACTTCGTCAAAGTCCGCACCACTCCAAAACATCAGTCTTATTCCTTTCTTCTGTTTGCTGTAACCAACTGTGGGATTACCATCCAAAAACCAAACAGGGTGTGCATGCCAAATTTTATTTTCTGCTTCTGTCAATTCGTTGTCAATGGTTTGGGCAAGTAAGTCGCAAATCTCCTTGTCATTTGCTGTTTGTTGGTCGTTGTAAAATTTAATTTCTTCGTTCATTTCTTTACTAAATATTGTTGTGGTTTTCTGTTGATTTGCATGGCCTACAAC
>JAEWWJ010000108.1 GCA_023396415.1 Bacteroidota bacterium | reverse complement strand
AAGAAGCGGGAGCCGATGCTTTGGAGCTGAATATTTTTGTTTTGCCCTCTGATCCTACTAAAAGCGGAGAACAAAACGAGGCTTTATATTTTGACATTCTAGAAAAAATTACCAAAACGGTTAAAATACCGATAAGTGCCAAAGTGAGCTATTACTTTTCCGGAATGGCAAAAATGGCACTCAAGCTTTCCTGGACCGGCATTTCGGGCTTGGTTTTGTTTAACAGATTTTTTTCGCCCGATATTGACATTGACCGCTTTGAAGTGAAAGCTACCAATGTATTCAGCACCCCTGCCGAGTTGTCAACTTCTTTGCGTTGGGTGGCCATGCTCTCATCGCAAGTGCAATGCGACATTGCTGCTTCTACCGGCATTCACGATGGAAAAGCGGTTATCAAGCAGTTGCTTGCCGGTGCTAAGGCTGTTCAAGTGGCCTCAGTGATTTACAAAAAAGGTTTCAAAGAGGTGCAACTGATGCTGGATGAAATAGCAGTGTATATGGACCAACACAATTTTAAAACGCTCGACCAATTTATTGGTCGCATGAGCGTGAAAAAAGCCGAAAATCCTGCCGCTTACGAAAGGGTGCAGTTTATGAAACACTTCAGTGGTATAGAATAAATGTCGGTTTTCTGCCGATCGAAAAAGCATCCGTGAAATCATTCAAAGGATGCTTTTTTTATTTCAACTTTACGCGAGTGATACCATGTCCACCTGTTTCTAATGATGCATCTTCGAAGCTGTTTACTTCTTTCATTTTGCTTAAAAACTCGCGAATTACCCTCCGTAAGATGCCGTTTCCTTTTCCGTGAAGAATGCTTAATTCCTTAATGCTTAACAACATAGCTTCATCTAAATATTTCGCTATAGTATCCAAGGCTTCTTCCGCTCTTTTACCTCTCACATCAATGGTAAGTTTAAATTGTGCAGCCTTTTCGTTGATTTCGCTTGCCACTCCGCCCGGATTGTTGCGGCGTTGCTTGCGCTCTTCGGCTCGATGGGTTTTTCCTGAAATGGCTTTCAGTTTTTCGGGTGAGGTGCGTAGCTTCACCGAATTGAAACCCACCACAGCCTCATGCTGATTGATAAAAAGCAGCTCACCGGTGATGTCCATCTCTTCGATGCTCACAAACATGCCGGCTTTTAGGGTTGTAATATCATCCTCTACAACTTCTTTTGGCAGTTGAATGGCTTCGGCCCGCATTGTTGCTTCTTGCTGCAAAACGGGTTTCAGCTCTTGCAATTTTTCGCGCAGTTGCTTAGTTCTTTCTTTTTCTGCTTGGGTTTCGCGAATCTCTTTTATGGTGTACTCAATCTGTTTGTTGGCTTTTTCAATCAGCTGTCGGGCTTCGTTTCCGGCATCTTGCAGCAAGGTTTTCTTCCGTTCTTCCAACTGCTTGAGCAATCGTTTGTATTTTTCAATTACTTCGTTGAGCAAGGTATCGGCTACCCTTAGTTCGGCTTGTTTTTTTGCTACATCTCGCTTTTCTGTCTCTAATTCTTGAAGTTGTTGTTCGAAGTTGAGCTGCGAATAACCAGTGATGGAAGCTGCTTTTTCGAGTACCGCTTCGGGCAAGCCTGTTTTTCGGGCAATTTCAAAGGCGAAAGAGCTACCCGGTTTTCCGGCTTGAAGCATGTAAAGCGGCTGAAGCTTTTGGGTGTCGAAAAGCATCGCCCCATTGATGATACCCTCAAATTGATCGGCCAACAATTTGAGATTGGCATAGTGCGTAGTTACGATGCCAAAGGCTTTTTTTTCGTTTAGATCCATCAGCACGGCCTCGGCAATGGCACCTCCCGACTGCGGCTCTGTCCCTGTGCCAAACTCGTCAATAAGAAACAAAGTGCTGTTGTTGGCGTGATGTAAAAAATGAGCCATGTGAAGCAAATGCGAGCTATACGTACTCAGGTCATTTTCAAGTGATTGCTCATCGCCAATATCAATGAAAAGTTGTGAAAAAACACCACAAATCGAATCAGGTCGCATAGGAACTGGCAATCCGCATTGCAACATGTATTGCAGCAATCCGGTGGTTTTGAGGCAAACAGATTTTCCACCGGCATTGGGGCCCGAAATCACAAGGATACGCTCGCTTTCGTCGAGTTCAAGATCAAGCGGAACCACTTTTTTCTTTTGCTCGCGTAAACTGATTTCAAGCAATGGATGAATGGCCGTTTTCCAATTTATTACGGGTTTTTCGACCAATTGTGGAATGTTGGCATTGAGCTTTTTCGACAGTTGGGCCTTGGCGTAAATGAAATCGAAAAGGCCCAAAAATTCCCAAGCTTTGTGCATCATGGGTAGGTGTGGGCGCAACAACTGACTGAAGGCAGCCAGGATGCGATGGATTTCGCGCTTTTCGGCGTATTCTAACTCCCTGATTTCATTGTTGGTATCGAAAACTTCGGCGGGTTCAATATACACTGTTTGTCCGGTTGCTGACTCATCATGGATAAAACCACGCAGCTTGCGCTTATCGGCGGCACGCACCGGAATCACCATCCGGCCATTGCGAATGGTCACTTCCACGTCGCTGTCGGTCCAGCCTGCATTTTTGGCCTCGCCGAGCATTTGTCTTATTTTTCGTTCAATAGTGCCCTGTTTGCGCCTAATGTCCTGTCTTATTTCAAACAAAGTTTCAGAGGCTTTATCAGGGATGTCGCCTTTGTCGTCAATAATACGTGCCAGCTCTCGGTATAGCATCTTTTCAACGTTAATGCCTTCGGCCAATTTTCTGAGTGGAGGATAGGCCGCACTGGATTCGGCATTTAAAAAGCTCAACATTTGCTGCAAAATCAGCATCACATTTTTGAAGTCGAATAGCTCTTCCTGCTCAATCACAGTGCCTTCAATCCTTAGGTGATGAAAGGTTTCACGTAGGTCGTAAAAGTCTTTTACCTGAAAAGAAAGGCCGTTGTCCATGAGCTCCATCATGCTTTCAATTTCTGTTAAGCTATGGCGGATAACATCAATAGAGCTGCTAAAATGGAGTTGCTCAGCTCTTTCGAGTCCCATTTTGCTTACGCATTTTTGTAACAACATTTTGCGGATGGACGTAAAGCCCGTCTTGTCTTCAAAGTTGGAGGGATAAATCACGATGTTTGAAATAAACCACAAAAATACGCATTTGCAGGCTTTGGTAAACAGCAGCAGTGCGAGCTTTTCGCCCGTTGGTATTTTTTGCATCTTTGCACCTCAGATTTTCTTTCTATGAAGTTCAAGTATTTTTTATGGTTTTTGCTGCCATCACTGTGTTTGCTGTGCAGCCGTTGCGCCAATCCGGTGATGCCAACGGGCGGTATCAAGGACACGATGCCTCCTCAGATTGTCGTTTCGCATCCGGCAAATTATTCGGTCAACTTCAAAGGAAAAATCATTGAAATAACTTTTAATGAATTCATTAAACTCGACAAAATTAGCCAGCAAGCCCTTATTTCACCACCACCTGAGGTCAATCCTGAATACCGCATCAAGGGCAAAAGTTTGCAAGTGCGCTTTGATGAGCTGTTAAAGCCTGAAACCACTTACACCATTTTCTTTGGAAATGCCATTGTTGACCTCACCGAAAGCAATCCCCTCTCTGCGTTTACCTTTGTTTTTTCTACCGGACCGGTGCTTGATTCGATGGCCTTGAGTGGCAATGTGACCCATGCCTTTGATGAAATTCCGGCTGAGGGTGTTTTCGTTTTTTTGTATCGAATGATCGAAGACACCATCCCGGCTGACTCGTTGCCTTTTCTAAAAAAGCCGTATTACGTTTCACGAACAGACAAAAATGGGCAGTTTAGGTTCAGCAACTTGCGCAACGAGCCTTATTTGATGTATGCACTTGAGGATAAAAACACCAACTTCCTTTATAATAAAGGTGGAGAAGCCATAGCTTTTTTGCCTTCGGCGGTTACGCCCGAGTATTTGAAAATTGAAAGACAACAAGAAAAGCTTTCAGCCTCGGATTCGCTGGCAGTGCTTGCCGGTGCCAAGGTAATGAGTGAGCAGGTTTTTCAGCGCAAACGCGACAGCCTCCTTTATGTGAATCGAAAAATTGCTGACTCTATTTCTTTTGCGCAGCTCAAAGGCCACGAGTTGCGCTTGTTTTACGAAATAGATTCCACGCAAAAACTAATGCGTGCCGAGGTGGTGAAAAAAGGCCTCATGCGTTTTGCTTTTCGCTATCCGGCAGCTGAGGTGCGCGTGGAACCTATGGACAGCTTGCCTGAAAACCTCGGTTTGATGCGACAATACAGCTTTAAAAAAGATACTTTATTTTGGTTTTATCGCGATAGCGTGCGCGATTCAATCCGTATTGCAGTGCAATACGACACTTTAATTAACGATACATTGCATTTGGCCATGAGCCCAAAACTTACGCTGGCTGAAAAACGAAACCAACGCAAAGGCACTGAAAAGAAAGGACTTGCAGTGTCAAATAACATTGTAGGACGGCGCATTGATATTGGACAGGAGTTGGTGTTTGGGTTTCCCGAACCGGTCATTTTTTACCAAATGCGCGATACCAATCGCTTCATTTCCAATGGAGACACAGTTTTTAACAGCCTCGTTTTTGTAAAGGCCGACAGCCTTGGTTTGAAATACAAGCTGGCTGCACCGCCTTTTGAGCCCGAAGGCGATTATCATGTGAGAATACCCGATTCGGTGTTTGTTGGCTTGAGCGGCCTAAGCAATGATACCATTGATCTGAGTTTTAAAATTCCTGCTTTGAGTGATTATGGCTCGCTAATGATGAATATTCAAACCGATGTGGAAGCACCGATTTTAATTCAACTGCTCACCCCCAAAGGTGACCTGATTGAACAACGCACCATCAACGGGAATCAAAAGCTGGTATTTGAAAGAATGAAACCAGCCAAATTTCTGATGAAAGCAGTTGTGGATGTAAACAACAACGGACGATGGGATACCGGAGAGCTGCTTAAAAAAAGAGAGGCTGAAAGGGTATATTTCTTTGAGAAAGAACTCGAAGTGCGTGCCAACTGGGACCTTGAAGAGGAGTGGACTATTCCTCCGGCAAAAACAACTCCTGATGAAAAGGATATCGAAAATGTGGAAATTCAGGAGTGATTGGGCGGTCTTACATTTGCATCAAATCCTTCCATTTGAAATCAAAAAAAATAAAATTAAAGGGAAGCTATGTGCGCTATTTGCCTGAAATTAAACGATCAATCACAACCATTGCATTTGTTCATGCAGCGCATAATGTCAGTAAGTGATTCATTTTGAAGTGAATAGTAAATCTTTTTGCCCTCACGCCTCGAATCTAAAACACCTTTGTTTTTCATGATATTCAAATGGTGTGAGGCTGCTGCTTGTTCAATGTCGAGCATGTGATAAATTTCGGTGACACTTAAACTTTTTTCCCCCGCAAGCATTTCGATAATGGCGATGCGTGTTGGATGAGCAATTGCCTTAAGTTTAATAGCCATTTGCTCTAATTTTGCCGCACTGAGGGTGATGTTTTCCATTTCCAAGTTCAATTTCTGCAAAAATAGGCAATTGCTGTTTATTTATTAACAGTAATATGTATAAATATGGCTATGAACATATAATATAGAGGCAGTCTAAATTAAAAACCTTGACTATGAGTAGAATAACAGATACAAAGCTGGAAAAACAACTGCTTTAAGGAGGGCCAATATGCTTAGGCTACCAAATCAGTAAATGAAAAAGTGGCCCCATCAAACAGCCCTTTGTCGCTTAATTTGAGTTGCGGAATCACCAATAAAGCCATGAACGAAAGGGTCATAAAAGGTGCTTGAAGCGTTGATCCGGCTTTTTTCGCGAGGGCATCTGCCTTTTCATAGTCGGCAGCTACTTGTTTTCCGTCATTACCCGACATCAATCCGGCCACAGGCAGCGGAAGCATCACCAACTCGTCGGGGGTGCAGGCCACCACTCCGCCTTTGGCAGTAACAAGTGCCTGAATGGCTTTTTCGAGCATGGCATCGCTGGAGCCCACAGCAATAATATTGTGGCTATCGTGCGCCACTGTTGAGGCGATAGCACCGTTTTTGAGGCCTATGTTTTTAATAAATCCAATTGCCGGATTGGTTTTTTTGTAGCGGTTAATCACTAAAATTTTGAGGTAGTCGCGCTCTGTATCGCTCACCAACAATCCGTTTTTTACCAAAGGCGTGTCCACGATGGTGTTGGTAATGAGTTGTCCTTCGATCGCTTCAATGATTTTTATGGGTGAACCATCACCTTTAATTTCCAACTCTTTTGCCGAAAAACTGTCAATTAAAAACTTGTTGGGCGTGGCTGTTTCCACGTTGGGAATGAGGCTTTTTCCGTTTTCGGCTACCAAAAGCCCATCAATAAATGTTTGTAAAATATTAAAATCCTGCAAGTTGTCAATCACTATAAAGTCAGCCGCATCGCCTTCGCGAAGCAAACCAACGTTGAGATTGTAATGTTTCACCGGATTTAAAATGCAGGATTGCAGCACGCGAATAGGATCGTAGCCCAAGTTGATGGCGCGTTTCACCAACTCGTTGATGTGGCCTTTCACCAAATCGTTGGGATGCTTATCATCGGAGCAAAAAAGCACATGGTCGGGGTGGGTTTCAAGTAGTCCGATCAAAGCCTCAAAATTTTTGGCCGCACTACCTTCCCTAATTTGAATTTTCATGCCATATTGAATCTTATCAAGGGCCTCTTCCATGGTAAAACACTCATGGTCAGTTGTGATACCGGCTTCAATGTACTGGCGTGCTTGTTCGCCTTTGAGACCCGGGGCGTGCCCGTCAACAGGCTTGTTGTGTTTTTTGGCAACAGCAATCTTGGCCAACACTTCGGTATCTTTATAAATTACACCGGGGTAGTTCATCATTTCGGCCATATAATGGATTTCAGGTCTGGAAAGCAGCGTTTCCATTTCATCCACACCAAGCACGGCTCCTGAACTTTCAAAACCGGTGGCCGGAACACAACTTGGGGCACCGAAATAAAATTTAAACGGTACTTTTTTGCCGTTTTCGATCATAAAATCAACGCCCTCGATGCCTAAAACGTTAGCAATCTCATGCGGATCCGAAACAGTGGCCACAGTGCCATGAACGACCGCCAATTGGGCAAAGGCCGCCGGAGTGAGCATCGAACTTTCGATGTGAATGTGGGCATCAACAAGTCCGGGAACAATATATTTATCGGATTGAACAGCTTCTTTTATAATGGATTGTATCTTACTATTGACAACGTTTATTGTGCCGGAATAAATTTCTCCTTGCTCGAGATCAACAATACGACCTTTGATGCTGAATGAATTTGAGTTTTGCATAATTTCAACTTTAATGGCTAAACAAAGATACGACTAAAATTGTTTTTTTGACTTGGTTATAACCCAAATCAAAAATTGATGTTCGTTAAAACCGGGTTGTATTTTGGGTAGCTATTCATTACGGCAAGCGATGCAGTATTGTATCTTTGCACGAAAATTTTGTATTTAATGAATCGTTACCTCGACATACAGTCGTACATGAACCGCGTTGGTTTTGCTTTTCGTGCTTTGCAAAGTAGAAACTTCCGTTTGTTTTTTTATGCCGGCATGGTGTCGCTCATGGGAACCTGGATTCAAAACCTTGCGCTGGGTTGGCTGGTGTATCGTCTAACCGATTCGGCGTTTTATTTGGGATTGGTTGGTTTTGCAGGACAAATTCCGGCATTGATTTTAACGCCAATCGCAGGTGTATATGCCGATCGTTTGAACCGGCGTAACATCCTCATGCTGACACAGTTTATCCCAATGATGTTGGCTTTTCTGTTGTCAATTTTGGTGTTTACTGATATGGTTTCCATCACCTTGATTTTGGTTGTGGTTGTCATCAATGGATTGGCACTATCTTTTGACACACCTTTTCGACATGCTTTTTTGCTCGAAATGATTGGCGACAGAAGGCTCATTGCCAATGCAGTAGCACTCAACTCTACGCTGGTGAACACCGCCCGCTTCATAGGTCCCACGCTGGGAGGGATATTAATTGCCCTTTTTGGAGAGGCTTATTGCTTTTTAATCAATGGCTTTTCGTTTATGGCCATGCTGGCCGCTTTGATGATGATGCACGTTCCTCCTTTTGTGAAAAAGGTAAGCGAGCGTTCGGTACTGGCCGATTTGAAAGTGGGGTTTAATTATACTTGGAACTACTTTCCTGCCCGTTATATGATTTTATTGGTAATGGTTACAAGTATTTTCGGATTGCCCTTTCAAGCGTTTTTGCCCGTTTTTGCCCGCGATATCCTTCAAGGCGATAGCCGCACCTTGGGCTTTTTAACCGGCGCAGTAGGTGCAGGTGCACTGACGGGTGCATTTTATCTCGCCATGCGCGAAGGGGTTTCGAAAATACCTGCCATTATTCGTTTTTCAGCTTTTGTGTTTGCCATCGGCTTGTTTATTTTTAGTGTCTCGAAAATGGTTTGGCTGTCTGTCATTATCCTCTATTTCAGTGGTTTTGGAATGATCACGCAGTTCTCGGCCACCAACACTTTGCTGCAAACGGTGGTTGATGAAGACAAGCGAGGTCGGGTGCTTGCGTTTTATAGCATGTCGTTTATGGGCTTTACTCCAATAGGCAGTTTGTTGCTTGGCACACTGTCCGATTTTTTGGGCGTTCCGCTCACTTTTAGCATCGCGGCGGCAGCCCTGTTGTTGGCTGCATTGCTTTTCTCGGGAAAGATGAAAGTGATCCGGCGGTCGCTTCAACCCATCTAACACAATGGAACAACGGTTTAACCAACATTTTTTACCAATAAAACCCTGTAATTTGCTTAATTTTACCGCCTTAAATTACACTACTATGAGTCAAGTTAAAACTGTTTATGTGCTCGATGCAGGTGGCACAGGCTTTAAGTTTACTGCCGTGCGCGAAGGCAAAGAAATCATTGAACCCTTTACTGTTCCCTCTGCCGGAAAGAATCTTGACGAAGTATTACAAAAAATGATTGATGGCTTTTCGGCTATTGAACAAAAAACCAAAGTCCGGCCTGATGCCATCAGTTTCTGTTTTCCCGGTCCTGCAGATTATATCAACGGCATTATTGGCGATTTGGAAAATCTACCTCATTTTCGCGGAGGCGTGGCCCTCAAAGCTATGTTAGAAGAATATTTTCATTGTCCAGTTTTTATCAATAACGATGGCGATTTATTTGCGTATGGCGAAGCATTGGCAGGGCTTTTACCCGAAATCAATCACCTCTTGGAGCAACAAGGCAATCCACGACGCTATAAAAACTTAATTGGAGTTACGCTCGGAACTGGCTTTGGTGGTGGATTGGTGTTGGATGGCCGATTGCTCAACGGCGACAATTCGGCCGGTGGCGAAATCAACCGGATGCGCAACTTTTTGTACCCGTCGAGCAGCGCCGAAGACAGCATCAGCATCAGGGGTGTAAAGCGTGTTTTTGCCCGCGAAACAGGAATTGATGAGGCCGCCTGTCCCGATCCATTTGGTATTTATGAAATTGCTATGGGACGTAAAGATGGGAATAGAAAAGCAGCCCTCCAGGCTTGGGATGAGTTGGCTAAGGTGCTGGCAGATGCCCTTGCCAACACCTTGACATTGATTGACGGCTTAGTAGTGATTGGAGGTGGATTAGCAGGTGCATGGCCGGTTTTTATGGAGCCACTGCTGAATTACCTCAATAGTGATTTTGTTGATTTGCAAGGAAATACCTTAGAAAGGATGGAGATTAAAGCGTTTAACCTACAAAACTCATCCGATTTGGTGGCCTTTACAGAAAAAACCGGACATATGGTAAAAGTGCCAAAAATAGCTCGCGAAGTTTGGTTGTGGTACGATCCCATCAAGAAAACGGGAATCGGCATCAGTCGTTTGGGAACTTCATCTGCAGTGGCGATTGGCGCTTATGCTTATGCCATTGACCAATTAGAAAAATCGTAAAGCACCATCACTTTTCTCTTTAAAGCTTGAATAGAAAGCCGCCTAATCGGTTTTAAAAACTTCAAAATCAAGAAATTCATCAGTAAACCCTGAAGGATGTAATTTTTTTGCTGTTCCAACCAATTTGATTTTGCCTTCATTTTTGTAAATCGTAGCTGAAACATTAATTCGGCTGCCCGAAAAGGTAAGATAATAAGTGTTTTTGTATTGTCCGCTTACATTTACGCCAAACAAATTGACCACCCCTACCTGCACTTTCAGCTCGCTGCCCTCCTGCAAAATCTGGAGATAGGCCTCTTGATTCTTGGTTTCTATGTACTCAAGGGTGTCGTTTTGATATTTAAAATGCGTTGCAGTTCCTGTGTAATTGCCAATAATAGATTCCGAATTGCAGTCGTTGCACCATTGCCAATTCTCTTTTTCTTTTTTACATCCCGGTGTTGGCAATAACACGATGGTAAAAAGGACAATTACAATAATTATCATGGGTTGAAAATGTTTTTTCATCTGTTGAAATGCTTGAGTGCTTCTCTTTTACTGAGGTTAGACATCGAATGATTTTCGACAAATCGTATGACTTGTTGTGGTTGTGTTTTGGCATATTCGCGCAAAGCCCAGCCAATGGCCTTTCTAATGAAAAACTCCTTGTGTTCGCTCAACTGAACAATGGTGTCAAAGAGCAGTTCTTCATCGGTGTTTTGCTTGGCTTTCAATTGAAAAATAATGCAACTTCTTTGTAACCAAATGTTTTCAGACCGCATCCATCGGTTGATAACAGGTGTTTTTTGTTCAGGAAAACGTATAAAATAATCAGCCACCAAATGAGGTGCAATGAAATCAATGGTGTCCCACCACGATTTTTGCGTCAACAATTGTTCGTACAATTCAATCCAATCGGCTTGACAATCTTTTTTGCTTTTCGACAACATTTCCATTGCGGCGTATTGCATTTCGCGATAAGGATGATCCCATGCTGAAAGGACAATTCCTTTTACTTCTACACCTAACATCTTGCCGTAATGTTCTATAAATGATTTAATTAATGTTTTTCGCAATGGCGAGGGAATACCGTAGAAAGCTGAAATATGTTTCATATAAGCAGCAGCTCCTCTGGCCTTTTCTGCATTGGCATGAAAGGAGAAGGCATCATCTAAGGGCTTGAGGTAGGGGTGAAGCATCTGTTGAAAATTATTGAACAAGCACTTTGGTGTGACCAATGACTTTGTTGTTTTGATCATGTAAAAGGATGACATACCAGCCTTTAGCCCAAGCATGGGTATTGATGTTACTGCTGGTTTGGTTTTGGAGTTGTTGCCCAAAAACGGTTTTGCCCGAGCTGTCAACAACGGAAATCATGCCGGTGATTTGTTTTTTACATTGGATTTTCATTTGTTCTCTTGCCGGATTGGGTTCTACTTTAAGTAGCAATGCTTGGAGTTGAGCATGAGGTTCTAAAAGGTTTACCAATTGGGTATCCCAAACGGCAAGGGTGTATTGTCCGGGTTGAAAATCATCAACAAAAATGTAGCCTACGTTCCAAAGACCTTCTCGCGTTTGCGGAATAGACTGCCATTCGTGCGCTGCATCCGGTCGGTACAGGATCACCACCGAATCTTGTTCGGTTTCAATCAATGATCCATCGAGGGTGCTGCTTTTGTTGTAAAAAAATCTTCCACGCATGGCCGTTCCTTGTGGAAAAATACCTTTCATTTCCCAATGCCGATAGGGCGATAAACGCAAGCCTGAGAAGGGTTGGCGAAGGCTATCGGGCGCAACCCAATGGTGTGTAAAACGGTAAAAAGCTGTGTCGGTGAGCGCGTCAACAAAAAGTTTAAAATTGATGCCGGTGAAAGTTGTTTCGCCGGTGCCGCGAAGGATTCCATCCACATCAGTTGTGGCGTCAGCGGTTTTGTCGTAAAAATCGGCCAATGCCAAAACGGGTTCAAAAGGCAATATTTTAACCGAATGTCCTGTCTTTCCATCAAAATGGATAGTATCAGTGAGTGTTTGTCCATCCAAAGCCATAAAAGTGACCTCAAAACGGTTGCCAACGCCTGTGTGGTCAACGCCTTTGTGCTTTTGCTTCACGAACAAATGTGTTTTGTAACTATTTCCCGAAATAGGTATCACTTGCATGGAATCAATTGAATAGTGTGGGGTTCCGGGCGTGAAAACCCAGTTGTCGAAAAAGCCGGTGAGGTTCTGTCCGGTATAATTACTTAAAAAATCACGCAGATCGTAAGAGCTTGCATGTTGAAATGCGTACTGTTGAAGATAGGCTTTCACAGCGCTGAAAAAGAGTTCGGGACCAAGATAATTCATTAAGGTGTGAACCACAGTTCCACCTTTATCGTAAACCGTTGTTCCATAAGTATATTGGGTAGGCACATCATGCAGCGAAAGATACGATCCATCGGTAATGTGCGCATTTCTGAGTACATCTAAATGATTGACATTCATCTCGTTACGATAAGTGTCAGGATCATATAAATCATGTTTGAAATAATATTGACAAAAAGTGGCCCATCCTTCATTGAGCCACATATCGCCGGCATCGGCGCAAGTAACAAGATTGCCAAACCACATGTGCGACAACTCATGTGTAAAAAGATATTCCGACGAAAGATTGCCATTGATGGCCGAGTGCGGGTAGGCGATATTGGTCACGTGTTCCATTGCGCCAATGGCGGTGCCTGTATAGCCCACACGATCGAAGGGGTAGGGGCCGAATTTCTCTTCAAACATACTGAGAATCTGTTGTAAATGTATAAAAGAGCCTTCAACTTTGTTGGTATCGGACGGGCGGGTGAAAATGGTGATGGGTAAAGGTCCGTTCATGCTTTCAAAACTATATTCCTTGAGTGCATAAAGGCCTGCTGCCACCGAAGCGAGATAGGTGGGGATATCTTGGTTCAAGCTCCAATGCCAGGTAATTGTTCCATTATTGTGGTGGATCGTGTCTGTCAAAATGCCACCTGCAATGCCTTTCATAGCTTCAGGAAGAGTGATTAAAACTTCGTAAGTTGCACGATCTTGAAAATCATCAACACAAGGAAACCAAGCTTTTCCAAGGTTATGTGGATCACTCTCGAAGCCTACACCCAAATTAAATGCATAGTTACCGCTGAAATGAAACCCACCCCAACTTTCGTGAAATGGAACGCCGCCATAAGTGATGGTGAGTATAAGGGTATCGTTGGGGGTGTAAAGTTGTCCGGCATTGATGCGCAAAATATCACTTTGCTGCGTAAATGAAAGTGATTGGTTATTTAGCAGAACGGTTGAAACCTGTAACGCCTTCATCTCTATTGGAATATATTGCAAAACAACTTTCGGTCGAAGTGTAATTTCAGCAACGGCTTGAATACTTTTGGCCGTAAAATCAATGGCATTGATGTGGATTTTATAATGTAACGCATCAACGCTGTCGGCAACTGCCGAACGCCCGAAACCCACATGGTGATTGCATTGGGCTTGAAGCTCCAAATAAAGGTATTGGACTAGCAACAACCCGACCAACAAAAGCACTTTTTTCATAGCCTGTTTCATTTTTCAACAAAATTAAACTATTTGGGGTTCTTTTTGTTGTTTTATTCACTATTATCAAAGCAATGGATTGATGTTGAAGAGGTTTAATTTTCAATTCAAAAATCTGTCCGTATGCGGACAACAGATGTCGAAATATGAACACAATTCTTATTGCAATCAATTATCGCTTCTATGATTGGTACTGCATGTCAATTGTTTACATTTGTGGCATATTTTTGGTTATAAGCATGACAATTGTTTAATAAAGCTATCAGCATGAACACACAAAAAAAAGATTTTAGCTCAATTTTCGTCCGTTTTACATTGGTGGTCGGAGCTATTTTACTCATCTTCTCAGGAAGTATTATCGCTCAAAAGGTTTATACCTTAGAAGATTGTATCAATTTAGCCCTGGAAAACAACATCCGCATCAAGCAAAGCCGTCTCGAAGTAAAAACTGCTGAAATTGACAAACTTCAAGGCAAGCTCGATATGCTGCCATCGGTAAATGCTGCCACTTCTTACTCTTTTGGCTGGGGTCGTTCGGTGGATATGGCTACATATCAATACGTTAATCAGCAAACGGAATCAAATTATTTCAGTATTAATTCAGATTTAACGTTGTTTAGTGGCTTTCAAAAACACAATATCAATAAACAGAACAGGGCCAATTATTTAGCTGCAAAGTACAATTCCGACAAAATGCAGAATGACATTTCACTTATGGTGGCGAGTTATTATCTCCAAATTTTGTTTAATAAAGAATTGTTGCAAAACGCTTCAGCTCAAATAGATATCACACGCCAGCAAATAGAGCGCACCAAAAAACTGGTAGATGCAGGAACCTTGGCGCGAGGCAGCTTACTCGAAATTCAAGCCCAAGGAGCCAACGAAGAGGTGAGTGTAATACAAGCCGAAAATCAACTAAACTTGGCTTATCTCGATCTGCTTCAGTTGCTTGAAATGGAAGCAGGAACTCCTTTTGAAATTGATGTTCCGTTGCTAAAAGTAAACCAAGAACCTAGTTTGCTTCCGGTTGATTTCGTGTATAAAAAAGCACTTGAAGTAATGCCCGAAGTTAAAAGCGCTGAAATGAATTTCGAAAGTAGTCAATATGGCTTATCGGTAGCTCGGGGCAGTCGCAGTCCTAATCTCAGTATGTCAGCGGCTTTAGGAACCAATTATTCCGACCAGATCAGATTGAGCAACAATCCCTTAGATCCAGCTTTCAATGAAATAAAACCCTTTGAAAACCAATGGAAAGACAACCGAAGCACCACCCTTTCATTCAGGTTGAGTATCCCAATTTTTAACAGCTATCAAATCAGCTCCTATATTTCTAAATCAAAGTTAGGACTGATGAACGCTGATTACAACCTTCAAGCGGTAAAAAACACCTTGCGTAAAAATGTTGAAACGGCCTTTGCCGATGCCCTGACCGCACACACCACCTACAAAGCAAGAGAAAAATCTCTGGTCAGCTTGCGCGAATCTTTTAACTATATTGAGCAAAAATTTAGCGTGGGTATGGTTAGTGCCATTGACTACAATGTGGCCAAAAACCAACTCAACAGATCAGATTCGGAGTTGCTTTCAGCCAAATATGATTATATCTTTAAATTAAAAATCCTCGATTTTTATCTTGGGCGAACACTTACCCTAGCCGATATGGAAAACTTAACCGAATAGTGGAAATTTAACCGACTTGCCCTGCATCCTTTTAGGATCAGGGCTTTGTCGTTGAAAGACATTTTTTTGTCACCACATACATTTAGTCTATTTTTGATCTTTCTTTTTGGAAAGAATCTTGCAAAAAACCCAACACAAAATCAAATATGAGTAACCTAAAAAAGTCGACAAAAACGTGGATCATTGGAGTTTCCGCTTTTGTAATTCTCATCATCGTAGCCTTGGTGGTGGCCAAAAACCGCAACCAACAAGAAATTGAAGTAAGTGCCGAAAAAGTGGCCTATAGAAGCATTATCGAAACGGTAGCTGCGAATGGAAAAATCCAACCTGCTTTAGAAGTAAAAATCAGTCCGTATATCTCCGGTGAGGTGGTTGAACTGTATGTGCGCGAAGGTAATTTTGTGCAAAAGGGCAGTCTATTGGCAAAAATTGATGCCACCATTTATCTGTCGAGTTTTGAGCAGGTTGAAGCTTCGCTCAACAGCGCAAAAGCCAATATGGCCAACACAAGGGCGCGCGTGGCTCAGGCTGAGGCGCAGTTTGTGAAAGCGCAATTGGATCGCAACCGAAATGAAATTTTATACAACCAAAAGGTGATTTCCGATGCCGATTGGGAAAGCATCAAAGCCTCTTTTAAAGTCAGTAGTGCCGAGTTTGATGCTTCCAAAGAAAGTTTGAAAGCTACCCAATTTCAGGTTCAAAACGCTGAGGCAGCACTCAAAGAAGCCCGCGAAAACCTCAACAGAACAAGCATTTATGCTCCAGCCGATGGAACCATCTCTAAACTCAATGTCGAAGTCGGCGAGCGGGTCACGGGAGCATCGCAGTTTTCATCGGGAACCGAAATCATGCGTATTGCCAACCTCGACAATATGGAGGTGAAAGTGGAGGTGAGCGAAAACGACATTCCAAGGGTTAAGCTGAACGACACTTGCCTAATTGAAGTGGATGCTTATTTGAATAGGAAATTTAAAGGTTATGTGACCGAAATTGCCACTTCGGCCAACAGTTCGGCAGTAAGCGTGGATCAAGTAACCAATTTTGAAGTAAAAGTAATGTTGTTGAAAGACTCATATAGCGACCTAACCAACTCCGACAGCACCATCAAATCACCTTTCCGACCCGGGATGTCAGCAACAGTTGATATTCAAACTAAAATTGTAAGCAATGCGTTAGCAGTTCCTATTCAGTCTGTTACAACGCGCGATGATACCAGTTCTATCGCTTCAACACGAAAGAAAGCGGAATCAACCGAAGTGAAAAAAGCTGCCGAACCATTGCAAGAATACGTCTTTGTGGTAGAAAACCAATTAGCCAAAATTAAAGCTGTTAAAACGGGTATTCAAGACAATTCCAACATTCAAATTTTGGAAGGCTTGAACGAAAACGATGAGGTTATTACTGGTCCCTATCGTGTGGTTTCAAAAACCCTAAAGAACAATGACAAGGTGAAAGTAGTTGACAAAACCAAACTTTTCGAGGCTACGAAAAAATAGCAATGGCAAATATTTTGTTGATTGAAACTGCCACACAGGTTTGTTCTGTTGGCGTTTGTACGCATGATGGATTGGTGGCAATCAAAGAGAGCCACGACCAAAAGTCTCATGCTGAATGGATTACTACTTTTATTCAAGAAGTTTTAACTGAGGCTTCACTGCCTATTGAAAAGCTCGATGCCGTTGCGGTAAGCAAAGGTCCCGGTTCATATACCGGCCTACGCATAGGGGTTTCAACTGCAAAAGGTTTTTGTTATGCCTTGGATAAACCTTTAATTGCAATTGATACGCTTGAGGCGCTTGCTTTTGGAATGAAAAACCAGTTGAAACAAATGGAGTCCAATACGCTTTTTTGTCCGATGATTGATGCCCGTCGCATGGAAGTTTATGCAGCTTTGTTTGACCGAGATTTGGTTCCTGTTCAGCAAACCCATGCTCTGCCTGTGAATGAGGATAGTTTTCAGCACCTTTGGTCAGAACACACCATTTATTTCGCCGGCGACGGTGCTCCAAAATGCAAATCGTTGTTTCAGAAGCAGCCCAAGGCAAGGTTTATTGAGTTAGAATGTTCTGTGCGTCAGATGGTTTCCTTGGCACTAAAGGCGTTTGATCAAAAAGACTTTGAGAACTTGGCCTATTTTGAACCCTTTTACCTCAAAGATTTTATTGCGGGAATTCCAAGAGTTAAGGGTCTGAGGGAATAGCAGTTTTAACTTTTCTGGGTGTTTATTTCAACCTTTCCAGCTTTCAATTTATGGTATATTAGGTATATTCAGCTCGATTGTTGCTATTTATAAGGGTGTTACACATCATTATTCTTTTAACTCAAGAAAGAATTGCGGTGCTAATTGATGAAATTTAAATGTCTGATAGGTAGTTTATTATAACTATTATTGCATTTGTTTAGAAATAGAAATTGGTTCAAGAAAATAAAAAATTAAAAAAATTGCTATTTTTAATTAATTTATTATATAAAAGACTTTACTTTTGTCAAAAAAATATAGAGCTATGAAATTCCCACAAAAATTGAATGAATTTGACGTTTTGGATCTCTTAAATGAGTACCATTCAGAATTGCGCAAACTGAAATACAAACTTGGCTACGTAAAAGGAAAAATTTCGGAGCTTGAAAATGAGCACGAAGCCATTAAAAGACGTAACGAGCGTGCCAAAGCTGCTATGCAACGTGAACGCGCCCAAGGCATGGAAGAGCTTGAATATGTTGAGTTGGAAGAAGTAGAGGTGGATGAGCCTGAGATGGAACCCGAAGTTAAAAAAGAAGTCGTTGAAACTGCAAAGGTTAAACCCGTAAAGGTTAAGGCTGCAAAATCTGCTGCTAAAAAGAAAGTGGCAAAGAAAAAAGACGTTAAAAACGTCACCACAACCCCAGGGAAAAAAGGTCGCAAACCTCAAGGTCACTCATACTGGGATCAATTGATTATGGATAGCGTTACCCAGCGCGGAGAACCTGTCATCAGCAGACTTATTTTAGAAGATATTACTGCAAGAGCCATCGCCGAGGGGCAATACCAAGGCGAAGAAAAAACAAGGGTAAAATTGAACCAATGCTTGGTAAAACTTACTTCCGATCGGAAAAAAGCACTTGTTACTGCGCCATATGCCGGTCGTGGGCACGCTTATGCGCTTCCTGAATGGATGGAAAAGTAAACATCAAATTTAAGGGGTTTACCTCAAACGAATACCTTATAAACCTTTAGATGGTTCGATGGCTGGCTTAGAAGGTCATCAATAAAGGACAAAACAAAAACGCGACAAGAAATTGTCGCGTTTTTTTCATCCGAAAGTTCCGTAATAGTCACCTCCGCCTTTGTCAGCACGTCGCTTTGCAGTATTTTCAAGTACTTTAAGCTTCATTTCATCCGTATAACTGTCCCATTTGGCCACTTCTTCGCTTGAGCGATAACAACCCACACAAATATTTTCTTCGTCATAGGTACAAATAAGCTGACAGGGTGATTTTATTTTCTTTTTGAGCATTGCATTAAAATTTTTGAAAAAATTTAAACAATTGATTTGCTGTAAATGTTCAGTTTTAAAGGACTTTCTTACGTTTTAAAACTGCAATACCTCTGGTTTTGGTGCCAAACCAAATGTTGTTTTCGTCATCTACCAAAATGCTGGTCACCCATTTATCGGGGAGGCCATTTTTATCAGAATAGGTTTTCCAGGTGGTTCCATCGAAGGAGCTGGCGCCAAAGGGTGTTCCAAACCAGAGAGTTCCGTCTTTGTCTTTGGCTATAACATCAACTCGGCTGTTCACAAGGCCGTTTTCCATTGAATAATCAATAAATTGATTGTTTTTGTACTGTGTTGCGCCGGCCAGCGAGCCAATCCACAGCTCATCATCGTCGTGAAATAATGAAACAACAAAACCTGCCTGATTATTTCCGGCCAAAAAAGTCTGCCAATTTGTTCCATCAAAGCGCGAAATGCCATACTCTGTTCCAAACCACTTGTCGTTCCTATTGTCCACAACAACCGAGCGTACAATATTGTGCACCAGTGCTTCCCCTTGATTTTTAACATAAACGCTCCAATTGTTTCCATCGAAATAGCTCACCCCATGTCCTGTTGCCACCCAAGGATGGTTCTCATTGTCCAATGCAATATCATAAACAAAATTATAACCCAAGCCCGAATTGACATCGAATGAGTGCCATTGGTTGTTAAAATAAGACGACAACCCAAAAGGTGTTCCAAACCAAACTTTTTGATCGATTCCGACGGCTATGGTGTTCACTTGGTGATGAATCAACCCTTGCGGCGTATTGTATTTTGTCCAAATGGTGCCGTCAAATTTTGAAGCCCCAAACTCTGTTGCCACCCAAATATTGCCAACGATGTCTTTGGCCAAATCGTTGATGTTGTTGTCAACCAAGCCATCTTTGGTGCCGTAATACGACCAATTTTCAGTCATTGTAGGCTGTTCGGTTTTGCTGCAGCCAATAAAAATCAGAACAAAGGTAAAGACCAGTGCGAGTGAAAAAGTGAGTTGTTTCATGGGTGACAGTTTAATTGTTGAGGTTCATTCTAATTCTCGATGCAACGATATCAATGGCTACCTGATTGGCACCTCCTTGCGGTATGATGATGTCGGCAAAACGTTTTGTGGGGTCAATAAACTGAAGGTGCATCGGCTTCACAAAAGTTTCGTAGTGCTTGAGTACTTCGATAAAGGTACGTCCTCTTTCTTCAATATCGCGCTGAATAATGCGCATCAAGCGGTCGTCGCCATCGGCATCCACATAAATTTTGATGTCCATTCTTTGACGCAATTCGGCATTGGTAAGTACTAAAATGCCCTCAACAATGACGACTTTAGTAGGTTTTACGGGGATTGTTTCCCGCGAACGGGCACAGGTGACATACGAATAGATGGGCATCTGTATCACTTCGCCCTTGCGAAGCTGGTCAATTTGCTCAATTAAAAGATCAAATTCGATCGAGGAGGGATGATCGAAATTGATCTTTTTGCGGTCTTCGGAGCTCAAATGACCGTTGTCCTTATAATAAGAATCTTGTGATATAATTGATACAGAGCTATTTGGGAGTGCTCTGATAATTTTTTTCACAACAGTAGTTTTGCCGGAGCCTGAGCCCCCCGCGATACCGATTACCAGCATGTTGATACGTTTGGTTAACGTTGTCAAATGTAGAAAAAATCTACATCAGAAAACTCATCAATATACCTGCTGCTACTGCAGATCCAATGACCCCCGCTACGTTGGGTCCCATGGCGTGCATTAACAGGTAGTTAGAGGAGTCGTATTTTTGACCTTCCATGTGTGCAACACGTGCACTGTCAGGAACTGCTGAAACTCCGGCCGCACCAATGAAGGGGTTGATTTTGTTTTCTTGACTTAAGAAAAGATTCATCACCTTGGCAAAAAGTATCCCACCTGCTGTAGCTACCATAAATGATAAAGCTCCTAAAACAAAGATGAGCATAGATTCACTTGTTAAAAAAACGTCGGCTTGTGTGGAAGCACCCACTGTTAAGCCCAAGAGAATGGTTACAATATCAATCATAGAGTTTCTCGCTGTATCGGCAAGCCGTTTGGTGACACCGCTTTCTTTCAATATATTACCAAAAAACAACATGCCAAGAAGTGGAAGTGCGCCGGGAGAAATGAAAGTAGTTAAAATTAAACCCACGATAGGGAACATGATTTTTTCGAGCTTACTCACCTGACGAGGGGGTTTCATGCGGATCACTTTTTCTTTTTTGGTGGTGAGCAACCGCATAATGGGTGGCTGAATCACCGGTACCAGGGCCATGTATGAATAGGCGGCTATGGCTATAGGTCCAATTAAATTTTTGGTTTCGTAGCCATGTACCGGGTTTCCACTGGCCAATTTCGATGAAAGAAAGATAGCCGTTGGGCCGTCGGCACCTCCAATGATACCAATTGAAGCGGCTTCGGGAAGGTTGAAACCAAGGTAAAGCGCACCCAGAAAGGTCATAAAAATACCAATTTGGGCGGCCGCACCCAGAAGCATCAGCCGTGGGTTGGAAATCAATGATGAAAAATCGGTCATGGCGCCAATACCCAAAAAGATCAGTGGCGGATAAATTCCTTTAGTTACACCATAATAAAGATAATTTAATACGCTACCCTCTTGATAGATGCCTAACTGCAAGTTAACGCCACCATCTTGGAAGAAAGGAATATTGCCAATGATAACGCCTGTTCCGATTGGAATAAGCAGCAAAGGCTCGTAATCATATTTGATGGCCAAATAGATAAAGAACAAGCCAACCAATATCATCATTAAATGGCCCGATGTAGCATTTCTAAAGCCGGTGAATGCTATAAACTTACCAACGCCTTCAACGGCTTTGAAGCGTGCATAGTCCATGAAGGAAAAATCGCCGTTAGTGGCTTCACTGCTTAAGCTTGTTGAATGCATATTGCTGTCGAAAACTTTTACAGCCATGCCGGGCTGGCTTGTAACCAGCAGATGCACAACAGCCAGCACTGCTATGATGGCAAAAACAGTAAGAACTTTTTTAAACTGCATAACCTTATTCCATTTCAATTAACAAATCGCCTTGCAGCACACTGTCGCCTTCTTTCACGAGGATGCTTTTAATTTTTCCTTCTTTTTCGGCCAAAAGATTGTTTTCCATTTTCATGGCTTCGTACATTAAAAGTTTGTCGCCCCTTTTTACATGGTCGCCTACTTTCACCAGCACATTCATAATGTTTCCCGGCAGGGGAGCAATCACTTTTGACAATGCTCCCTTTTCGCCTGACGACATTTTGACTTCGCTCTTTGATGGTGAGGATGGTACCGCTGAACGCACCAAAATTGGTGTTTTCGACTCTATTTTCCTTCGCTCCATCTCCACTTGATAGAGCGTTCCATTCACCTCTACCTCAGCGCTATTGCCTTCGAGCTTAAGTATTTCTACTTCGTAATTGTTTCCGCGGATATTGAACTTAAAATTTCTCATAGTTTTTTAACTTAACGGTGCAAACCTCTCAATCCATATATTTTCGAGCTCCAAGGCGAGTAAACCCTTGAAACCTTTTTAATTGTTATCACATTACTTTCTTCATCATGCAATTGGGTTGACATATACAATGCAAGACCGATCGCGGCTGTAACTTCGCCGGGAACTGAAAAATCACTGGTTTTATCTGTCTTGGGAATCTTACCTTGTCGCATCAGTTTTGATCTAATTTGCGAGTTCAAAACCTTTGAGAGCAAATCAAAGATGAAGTACAGCAACACCAATGCAACAAAAACAATGATGTAACCAACAAATGTTACTACCATTCCCTCGGCAAGAACGGTTTCAGTGACTTCAAAATCTGATAATAATATCATAATCAGCGTTTTATAAGGGTATGTTAGAATGTTTTTTGGGTGGATTGGTATCCTTTTTGGTTGCCAATGCCTGAAGTGCCCGAATCACTCTAAAACGTGTGTTTCGTGGTTCTATCACATCATCAATATAACCGTAACGTGCAGCTTCATAAGGATTTGCAAATTTTTCACGGTATTCATCTTCTTTCATTTTGATGAAGGCAGCTCTTTCAACAGGATCTTTGATGGCCAAGATGGCACGTCCTTCGAGCACTTCGATGGCTCCGGAAGGTCCCATAACGGCAATTTCTGCCGAGGGCCAAGCGTAATTGATGTCGCCTCGGAGTTGCTTTGAACCCATTACATCATGAGCGCCGCCATACGATTTCCGTAGTGTAATGGTGATTTTTGGCACCGTAGCTTCGCCATAGGCAAACAACAACTTGGCACCATGGATGATAATACCACCATATTCTTGTCCGCTACCGGGTAAAAAACCGGGAACATCCACCAAAGTAACGATCGGGACGTTAAAGGCATCGCAAAAACGTACAAAACGAGCAGCTTTGCGAGAAGCGTCAATATCGAGTACACCGGCTAAAAAGTTAGGCTGGTTGGCCACAATACCTACCGGCATACCGTTAAATTTAGCAAAGCCAATCACGATATTTTTTGCATAGTTGCGTTGTATTTCAAGAAATTCACCCTCATCTACGATATAATGAATCACATCTTTAACATCGTAAGGCTTGTTGGGGTTGTCAGGAATAATTTGATTGAGTGCATCTTCAACCCTGTTGATGGGGTCGAAACATTCAGTAATCGGTGGATCTTCTAGGTTGTTTTGTGGTAAGTAGGTCAGCAT
>JAEWWJ010000040.1 GCA_023396415.1 Bacteroidota bacterium | reverse complement strand
TCAAAGGCAAAAAACGAGACTATATCGAGAAACTCTTTCAAAATATCAAGCGATTTAAGCCCCCTGATAAAGTTTCCATTGCATAATTTGGGTTTATTTTTACGTCAGGCTCGACCGGCATATTTTATTTCTCTTTATAGGAAATTTGACGAGAAACATATTGGCCAAAAGCTTTAACAGCTCTTGGATTTTGAGCAATTAAGTTGGTGATGCCAAATTGCATGACAACCCCTAAAAACCTCTTGAATTTGCTTGTAGAACCTCCTGTAACAGATAGTTTTGTTATATAACCTGCTGCAAGTCCAACACTTGCACTGATTAGGCCATCAACAAGATAGGGAGTGGATGAAATCTCGTTTAAAGTGTTTTGAAGGAGCTTTTTCGGGTGTATATTTTCGTAAGCTTGATGAAAATTGGCTTTTACCAGTTGTAATTTAACTTCCTGCTCTTCTTCCAGCTTCCGTATAGCGGCTTGAAGTTCAGTCTTGTATGATCTTTTTTCATGGGATGCTATTGAAGTGACTGTTGAATGATAAAATCGGAAACCTTCTTTTTAATCCAATCGTGTATAAAGAAATGTACAATTAATCCA
Organism: Bacteroidota bacterium; assembly: GCA_023396415.1. Lineage (GTDB taxonomy): Bacteria > Bacteroidota > Bacteroidia > Bacteroidales > F082 > JALNZU01. Next base: position 2,904 of record JAEWWJ010000040.1, on the reverse strand, counting down.
ACCACCAAATAAAATGCAGCAACGACCAAAAACCCATAAAATACATTTCCAAAAATTTCGCCTAGATAGAAAGCTACACCCAAATTGGAAAAGAGCATGAACGACATAAAAATTAGAAAAACAACAGCATGTGGAAATAGTGATGAAACCACATCCGACACTTTATCAATGGTTTTTAGTTTTGCAAGATCATAGCTTGTTTTACCATAGTCGGCAGCACTCTCCAAAAGCGGTTCAATTGAATCGGCAAGGTCATTCATAGTTTCGGGCATACTATTGTTTTTCTAACGGATTTTAAAACGCCAATCTATCTGACGTTTTTTTCTGATTCTTTTACCCTATCCATTTTCTTATCTGCGAAATCAACGACTTCGGACTTTACCTTGTCAAATTTATTGGTAACAGACTCCAGCAATTCGTCCATTTGATCCTTCATTGAATCAACGTAATCTTCGCCATTTCTGACAATCCTTTTCCGTGTTTTCGATCCTTTTGCAGGAGCAAATAAAACGCCTGCCAATGCACCGGCGGCAAAGCCTGCCACCAATCCTAATACAACTTTTCCTGTACTCATAATTTTTAATTTTAATTGTTTAAACTATTGTTAATGATATCAATTTGAATTTTCCTTTGATCTGGTGTGTCGCACTAAAAAAATGCTACATCATCGCTCAGGCATTTTTAAAACAAAACTTATAAAACACTTTTTCCTTTTATGATGCGAAGCAGCACCGAAATGAGTGCGATAACGAGAAGCACATGAATAAGACCCCCCGCCCTATAACCGACAAAGCCGATTACCCATGCAATAACCAAGATTACCGCGATGACATATAGCAAATTTCCCATGATTTGGTATTTAAAGCAATGTTTTATTGCTGTTTCAAACTGATTTCTACAAAGCTAAGGTTTTTTTAGCTTAAAAGCAAATTTTAATGTGAGAAAGTGGTTAGATTTCGAATATTTGAATCTGAAAATCAAGGCTTTTGAATCTAAACGGTAATATTCTGCAAACTTTCCAAAAAACCGAATACCTTCAGCAACCAAATCACAAGAACTATGACCACAACAGCGTTTAGAATACTTTTAATGGTGCGCTGCATGGGGATGTAAGTGTTTACTAACCAAAGTATTACACCAACTACTAAAATGACAATGAGAACAGTTAAAAATGACATATGAAAGGAATTTAATTGTTTTTAAGCGTAAAATTTGAGAGTACAAAGATGAGGGTATCTTTTCCACAATACATTATATAAGTTTGGAAAAGACTTACATCATTCACACATGAGAAGCCGCAGGTTGAAGTGAATAATGCTGTAAATCAAAAGACTGAAATGCTAAAAAAACGATGGCTTCACCCTTCTGCCCAATGCTCTTATAGAAATAGGAGAATATCAAGTTGTTGAAATTAATTGAATACAGAATAGGAAAAGCCTATGATTTGACATATCTTTGTCAACGAATGAAGCTCTATATCAAATACATGGTCAGCCTGAGATGTAAAATGATGGTACAGGAAGAGTTGAAAAGCTCGGACTGAAGTATGTGGTTGTTGAACTTGGAGTGGTTGAAATTCTCGAAGAAATACGGCCGATCAGCACAAACAGCTGAAAGAAAACTTGTTAAAGTCGGGCTTGGAGTTATTGGACGATAAAAAAGCCATCTTGATCGAAAAAATAAAAAATGTAATCACAGAGATGATCCATTATTCCGATGAACTCCCGAAGGAAAACTATTCCGATTACATCAGTAAAAAGTTGGGCTATGACTACACCTATCTTGCAAATATTTTCTCTGAAGTGAGCGGCACCACCATTCAACAACACATTATTGTCCACAAAATTGAAAAGGTGAAGGAACTCATTTTATATAATGAGCTTAGCCTTACCGAAATATCTTATAGGTTGCATTATAGTAGTGTGGGGCATTTGTCCAATCAATTAAAAAAAGTTACCGGACTTTCACCCAGCTTTTACGAAAAACAGAAGAAGAAACGTAACGAAAATCTGGAAAACGTTTGATGCGATTCAGCAAGATTGATCAGAATTAAAAAAGCTCGGCCCGTCAATTTTTTTTGACGGGCCGAGCTTTTGTTTCTTGGGTACAGCGCTTACAATTTGAATGTCAATCCAAATTTTCCGCCGCTAAATGAATTTCCTCCTCCAAACTCGAGGTTTAAACCCACTTTATGGTTCAGATAATACCTCAAGCCAAGTTGAGCTCCAAGGCCAAGTCCTGAAGTGTGCGATCCTTGATAGGATTCTGGTGAACTCCATGTATAGAATCCAAGATTCAGGCCGGCATAAAAGTCCCATGGCGCCGGAATATTGAGTACATTGTTGAAGTGGTAATTGGCATTTCCTGAAAAACCAAAAATGGAATGATGGTATTTGCTATTGTCCCAATCGTCGTCATAGCCACGATAGGACAACTCAGCACCCAAGGTAACATTGGGGTGCGTGCCATAATCGAATCCGAAATAAATTGGAATACCCCTCGAAGACAATCCCACCCCAACATTGAGTTGGGTTTGGCCTTTCGCTAATGGCCTTCCTTGAGCGTAGATAATGCTGCTTGAAACCAGCAAAACGAGAATTAAAAATAGCTTTTTCATAAAATTTTATTAGATTATTCGTTATGTATTCGTTATGATTTTCAAAAATAAGGCACAATAATAAACCTCCGTGTTTGTGTTTCATAATTTGGATAAAATTACACCCTATTTATACATTTAACCTTCTCAGTACATGACAAAAATTTTAAATGGCTGAATGTCAATTAAATATGTTAATAACTTTTTGATAACTAATTACAAAAAAGCGATTTAAAATACTGGCATTCAGTATCTTGCAAGAAATATTTCGATGTATGACCGCAAGACACACAAACACCAGTATCGGG
>JAEWWJ010000039.1 GCA_023396415.1 Bacteroidota bacterium | reverse complement strand
CCCGATACTGGTGTTTGTGTGTCTTGCGGTCATACATCGAAATATTTCTTGCAAGATACTGAATGCCAGTATTTTAAATCGCTTTTTTGTAATTAGTTATCAAAAAGTTATTAACATATTTAATTGATATTCAGCTATTTAAAATTTTTGTCATGTACTGAGTCAATATTTATTAAATTCTAAACAACTAATTGATGAAAACAACCCTATAGTTGCGTTTGATGATTTAATAATTGGGTATTTTCACTGGTATTGTTTTAATACCGGAAATACTATTGGGCCTTCACTCGATTCACAATGGACAAATAAACTTTGGTTTCAACACCTTATTGATTTTTTTATTTACAAGAAAGTATATTATAATCCGCCCGAAGAATAATCGCTAAAAACTTGTATCATGCTTAGTTTAACACGCCTGTTGTTACTCACTATTGGCTTATTAATAAATTCGGTCATTTATAGTCAAACAATAGCCACGACTGAATTCAAAACTTCATCCAGCCTTGATCAAGAAGGATTGGATCTTTTACTGTTGAACGAAAGTGTTTTTCTTTTTCATGCAGTCAAAGGAGAGCCGGCTAAATCTGATGCCAATATCACATTCTACTATGGATATACAGACATCCTTTACAAAATGACCGTAGATTTTAGGCCATTTGATAGTGTTTTATTTCCTCCCTTTCAAGGTTACGGGCTACGCTTATATGGTATGCTCAGGCTTATTGACGACGTCATCGTGGTCTCGGGTTCCGCATACGACTCTATAAGTGGTGATTATCAGATGTATATAGCATGGCTGAATGATGAGATGGAGATAGTTGAAGAAACAATAATTGGAAATAGTGAGCTGAATGAAGGTTTATTCCCTCCGAGGGCGAACAAAATGGGCAACCTGGTGCAGTTTGGATGGTATCCCGAAAATCCGGACACAGGCATGCGACAGTATTTCTATATGGAGTTTTCCCCCATGGGCGAACTGTTGAATTTTGTGGAGGATTCAAGCGCATTACCCCGGTTCGATATTGTTTCGTTCGGTAACCAAGGGAAATATGCGCAATACAGTTCGGATAATATTACCATTCTGAACTCTGATTTTACTCTGAATACGATGATTGAAATACCTAATCTATATAATTTCACACTGCGCAGTTTTGGATTTTTGAATGACAGTACATTTTATACAGGCGGAATATTTCAGGTGGATAGCCCTAACTTTGACCTGGATCCTGCGGTTGTACCGATAGGATTGGATGGACATGTGTTTCCTATTGTTCATTTCGGTGCAGTTGATACTGCTGATTTTTTCTCCACTTTCAAGGTGATTAAAGATGGCTTTTTACTTGCAGGCACGAAAAACGCATACCCGGGTATCCCTTCATATCTGATGATTAACAAGCTCGATGCCAATTACGAAAAGGTTAATGTTGCCAGTTATGGTGATGGTATCCGGGCTTATGTACTAAATGATGTCATTGCATTGGCAGATGGTGGATGTATTGCTACAGGAAAAGTTCAAAATTACGACCCGCGTTTTCTTTACAACATCAGAAACGACATGGTTCTGGTTCGATTTGACGCAGAAGGTATAATTGTTGGAAAAACCAAGGTCTTATCCAGACCATCCCATATAGCGCTGATTCCAAATCCTGCTACAAACAGAGTTATGATTAATGATCATTCAAAGTGTTGGACTACCGTAGAAATATTTGATATGAAAGGAGGAAGTGTTTCAAGACAAAGTGTGGAAAACTGTCGTTTTTTTGATGTTCGACATTTACCAACAGGAATCTATCTGGTGAGTTTAATGTCCGAAACAGGGATCAAAGTTTTTGTGCGCTTGATCAAAGTTTAAGCAAATAAAAGTGATATCATTTCTCCAATAAAAATGGAGATGATGCTGAAAACAAAATCCAAACAAGGAATAATTTTTTGTTTGAAACAACGGGTCAACAGCCTGTCCACGACAACTTCGCCACTGCTTTTCTCACCTCTTCCACAGCAGAATCAGCTTTGAGTATAACAGCAGGTTTCAAATAAAAAAGCTCGTGTTCGGCTTTAAAACGCGCTTCGCCACCACCCGTGATGTTGAGCATGACAACAGCATCGGACGGAAGGTCGCCGGATTTCACCGTCTGCATCAACGAAGCTACGGCCACGGCTGCCGCCGGATGGATGTCAATCCCTTCCAATTCTTCAAACAAAATGGCGGCAGCACGCGCCGAGGTATTGTCAACCAACAGCACTTCACCTTGGGTGTCTTGCAGGGCATCAAACAAACCACCAACAACAGGATACGGCGGCCTGCGATTGCTCAGCACCTTGGCGTCAATGGTTTCAACATGGGCGCGGGCATCATCATCGCTGTAAGGCAACATGGCACGCGAACCGGCTTTCCAAGCTTCATAAATAGGCTGAAATGGAATGTTTTGCGACACCATCAGCTTCGTTTTACGGCTTCCGAAGCGTCCATCAGCTAACAAACGTAAATTGGCTTCCCAGGCGGCAATAGCGCCTGTTCCGCTGCCCACTGCCTGAAAATAATAATCAGGAATGCGACCAATAAAAGTGGTTGCCGAAAGCATCGTTGTGGCCATACCATCGCGCCGCGCAATATTTTTTGCTCCGCCTTCGGCATAAAAGCCCTGCAACGAACTGATGATGTTTGAAAGATGAATGGCATCAAAATAATCGCTCCCTTTGGGCGTACACACCAATTGCACACAAGCGTTCAAAGGCTGATCGAACCACAACGCGTTGAGGTTATCAAAAGGCACACACAGCAAAAGCGGAATATGATTGTCGGAGCACACCTTAGCAAAAGCCCTGGCCGTATTGCCCGCCGAGGCCACCACCAACACTTTGTTGGTCAGCGTTTCATCCATGCGCCCACAAACCGAATAGGCTTCCGTTTCTTTGAAAGAGCAGGTGGTCATGGTGGCTTCTTTTTCGGGCCAATAGCCGCTAAAAGTGATATACAAATGCTCCAACCCAAGACGTTCGGCCAAGGCTTCGCTTTTATAAGTGATTGGAGCTGAAGAACCTGCCAACATTCTTTTCACCGGAAGCCAATCCGCGAAGCGATACAATCCCCAATGCAAAGGCTGCAAGCGCAGTTGTTTGATGTTGTACTCAGCCCTCACCAAAGTGGCTGCATTTTCGTCAGGTGCTTCGAGCAGCCAGCCGCTGTCGGCAAATGTTTTTCCGCTGGCAACTGACTTCAGTTGATAAACTGTTGGCTTAAAATCTTGGTCCATAGCTGTGGGTTTTGAGTCGGCAAAGATAAAAAGAACATTCCCCAAACCCTTGATTTAAAACAAGAAGCAGTTCCAACAACAAAAGTCGGCAACGATTGCTTCATCAAAATTCACTCCATCCATCTGAAAGTTAGTAACTTTGCATTTTATAGTAAGGCTAAAAATTAAATAGAAATGATGTTACAAGAATATTTTAGTGCCGACTTGTACAACTGGGTCGTGCTCCCCTTGCTGATTGCTTTTGCTCGAATCTTAGACGTTACCATAGGCACCATCCGGTTGATTTTCGTTTCGCGCGGACTAAAAAACCTTGCCCCTATTTTGGGATTTATGGAGGTGATCATCTGGTTGTTGGCCATCGGTCAAATCATGCAGCAGTTAGATAATTTTATGTCCTACATCGGTTATGGGGCCGGTTTTGCCGCCGGCAACTACATTGGCATTCTCATCGTCGAAAAAATGTCAATGGGCACTGTGGTCGTGCGTATCATCCCCAAAAACGACACGGCCGGCTTAGTAACGCATCTGCGCGAAGCCAACTACGGCGTCACCAGCATTGATGCCGAAGGAAAGTTGGGGCCGGTAAAAATACTGTTCAGCATCGTAAAAAAGAAAGACCTCAAAGATGCCTTAAACATCATCAACACGCACAACCCCAATGCTTTTTATACCGTAGAGGAGGTTCAAAAAGTGAATGAAGGCCATTTTAAAAATGTGCAAAAACGCAACAATTTATTCACCAGTTTGTTTGCAAGCAACCAATTGAGGAAGTAATGTCAGGTCAACCGCCTTTTGCATGATTGTTGTATCACATCATTTAATAAGATTAAATTATGGAAAACGAAGAATTTAAAAGACAGATAGACGAGCTCTTCAGGTTGTTTAACAAACTGATGGAGAAGCATCCAATGGACGAAATATCTGGTATTAACAATATGCAGATCGAACAGATGCGCATGTTTTTAAAAAACTATGAGCTGATGAAAGATAAAATTTCATTTGAAATGATGGGCCAAATGAATGAGCCGGTCAAACAGATGATCTCTATGTTCATCAAGCAGTTGCGCGAAGAACTCGACGAACCGGAAACATTTGATGTTGAAGTGATTAGCACAACCAAAACCACAAATGTAAGCCTTGCCGACATTGACGCGCAACTGAGTAAACCCGGCCTCACCGAAGCCGAAATTGACCAATTGCTGGATAAACGTGCCGAATTGGTTGCCCGCCAACAGAAACCTGACATTTTGCCTTAAAAACCAATAAAAATTTTGATGACAGATTATTTTCGCCAACGCTGGAAAAAATATTGGACTACCAAAGGTTGGTTCAGCAAAATATCAGATTTATTTTTCGTGTTTTTGGTGATTGGCATGTTGATTCCCGCCAGCCGCAAAGAAATCAGTGCTTTTTTTGCAGGCATCATGGCCTTTTCGCCCAAAACCATTGCTCCCGACAACCAAACCAACGTACAACCGGCAACACTTCAATGGTCGCTCACCGATGATCAAGGCCAAATGGTTGATTTTAGTGCCTTTGCCGGACAAACCATTTTTCTCAACTTTTGGGCCACTTGGTGTCCGCCCTGCATCGCCGAACTACCCGATATTCAAGAGCTTTATGATGGCTACAACGAAAAAGCAGCTTTTATCTTGGTCACCGACGAATCGCCGGCCACTGTGCAAGCTTTCATGGAAAAGAAAGGTTACAAATTACCTATTTATTACCATCGTGGTCCTATTCCTGAGGTCTTTGCCAGCACGAGTATCCCTACCACTTTTGTCGTTAGTCCTGAAGGAAAAATAATCATCCGCAAAACAGGGGCCGCCAAATGGAACAGCAGCTCAATGCAGCAAACCCTTGATGAGCTTTGGAAAAGCAGGCGATAGTAATGGTTAATGGTTAATGGGCTGGCGCAAGTGCTGTACACAGATTACTGTACACAGATCACAGTTCACCGCTTACAGTTCACAGATCACGCTTCACTTTTTATTCTATGTTCTTTGGCTTACATAATACGTTGATAATCAATATTCTCGTACCAGCCTCTTTTCACTTGTCACATTTGTCACTCGTCACTTCTAATATACTGTCCACTAACAACATGCGTCAGCCTCTTGTCACTTGTCACATTTGTCACTCCTCACTTCTAAAACACCCTTCACTATTCAGAGCTTCATCTTTCAGACCTTTTTTTGTTGTATATTTGTGGCTTCAAAAAAGATAAAGAAACTTCGAAACATACGTTTTATGAAAAAAGTAGGATTATTGCTCGCGTTTTTAGCACTGATGTTTACCGCACAGTCGCAGATGATCACCAGTAAAACAAGCAAAAATATCTCAGCGGGATTTGATGTTTATACCGACATCATCACCAAAGTCCCAACCGGGGTTGAGGCCCGTGCCATCAACCAAGGGTTCAGCTTCTCAACTACTTATAACTTTAAAGTGGGTGAAAGTAACCATGTTTTTGCCATCGGTGCCGGCCTAAGAATGCACAACTTTTACACCGATAGCCGCATCCTGAATGTGAAAAGCGACACCATCGTCTTGACCCCTATCAGTGGTAATCTCAACTATAAAAGAAGCAAAATCAGCTTGGTGTATCTCGATATCCCTGCTGAGTTTCGGTTCCGTTTTAAAGACGATTGGAAGATTGGTGTTGGGTTTAAAATGGGTATCGCAATTGACAGCAAGACCAAATATCGCGGACAAACAGAGGTTGCCGGCCCCTACCGATTGATCAAAGAAAAAAGAATCAACGCCCTTGAAAAATACACTTTTGGCCCTACCCTACGCGTAGGCTATAAATGGATCAACCTCTTCGCTTTCTATCAGCCCACACGCGTATTTAATACAGACCTCGGCCCTGAAATTTATCCGCTTTCAGTAGGTTTGACAATTACACCGTATTAAGTTTCATGCTCAGTTGACCGAAATGAATACTATTTAGTGAGTATTTCAGTTTTGAATTTTCTTTACCTCAATAGCATTAACAATGTCCAACAAGTATGTAAATTTCATCTCGGACGAGCATTTATTGAATTGTATTGACAATTTGCATCAAGCTTATTTACGAGCTAAAAACAACATCACGAAAAAGAGTTTCTATGCCAATAAAGTTGACACCATCAAACTAACTTTCGATGCAAAGTTCAACGGCATGGACGAAGAAGACCTGATCCAATCAGAGATTTTGCGCCAAATTGATAAATCCATCAACAATTCTATCGGCACTTTCCACGAACAGGTTTTAGGTGGAATAACAGGTTACGAAGTTGGAAATTTGAGTGGGTTCGATATCAAAGCTGTTGATAATTCGTTGTTTGCAGACATCAAAAACAAGCATAACACAATGAATAGTAGCTCAGCTGAGGCACTATTTCAAAAATTAGCCCGTTATGCAGACGATTACAAAAAGGCAAAATGTTATTGGGTTCAAATATTAGCTAAAAACAGTTTCAACGAACTATGGAAAGGCGAAATCAATGGAAAAGAATATAGCCATAGTCGGGTTTATAAAATTTCAGGCGATCAATTTTACTCACTTCTTTCAGGACAAAATGATGCTCTCTATCAGCTGTATAAATCTCTACCTAAAGCAATTAATGATTATTTAAAGTTAATTGAAAAGGATGACACCATACAGCAAAACTCAGCATTAAACGAAATATCTTCTGAAATTGAAATGACGAAACGCAGTGTTCTTGACCAAATAACTTTCGAAAATTACAGTTACTATTTGGGCTTTGACACACTATAATAGTCATTTAAAAATTTCACAATAGCGTAACCGACTTCTTTTCCTAAATTGACTGGAACTGCATTACCAATTTGTTTGTATTGCTGTGCCATAGCTCCTGCAAATTTCCAATCATCTGGAAAGGTTTGAATACGGGCATATTCTCGAACAGTAAACGGGCGGGTTTCATCGGGATGACACCGTTCTGTTTGCTTCTGTGCAGGACTGCATGTTAATGTAAGACAAGGTTCATCCCATCCAATTCTTCGAGCCATTCCAGTTTTTCCGCCACCTAAATAAAAACTACCACCCATAAAAGATTTTTGAATTTCTAAAGGCAAATCACGCCAATAACCTTTGGGAGGAACTAAATCCAAAACTGCTATTTTACTTTTCGGGTATTTTGCGCCCTCAGATTTTGGCACATCACAATTATACAATTCACCTTTTTTCAAAACATCTTCTAAATTGTATATTCTCTTGTATGGTTTAGGATATTCAAATTTTATATCAATATCTTTTCTAATACCGACTAAAATCAGGCGTTCTCTTTTTTGCGGAACATTAAAATTAATAGCTTTCAAAACTTGCACTGGAGCAACATTGTAGCCAATTTCATCTAAAACAGAAATCATTCCCCGTAATGTTTTCCCATTTTCATGACTCAGCAAACCACGAACATTTTCGCCAATACATAACAATGGATTAACTTCATTTACAACTCTTGCAAATTCATAAAAAAGAGTTCCTCTCGTGTCTGCAAGACCCAATTTTTTACCAGCATAACTAAACGCTTGACAAGGAAAGCCACCGGTAACTACCTCAACTTTATCATGGTATTCAGAAAAATCAAATGCTTTAACATCGCCTTCTAACACATTCCAGTTGGGACGGTTAATTCGTAAAGTTTCGCAAGCGTATTTGTCAATTTCATTGAGCGCGACACATTTTAAACCAGCCATTTCCATACCAACAGCCAAACCACCTGCACCCGCAAAAAGTTCTAATACTTTATATTCATTTTTTGCTTCTACAAAATTTGAAAATACTTCTTTGGTGTCTTGATCAATAAAATTAGAAAACAAAGTTAAGACATCCGATTTTTTATAAACCCTATAATTGCTCATGGGCTCACGAACGGCGGATAGTTTTCCTTCTCTATCCCACCGCCTGAGTGTTTCTTTACTTTTTCCTACTAATTCTGAGACTTCAGACAATGACAAATAATCATTCATAACCAAGTTATTTAACCTTATACATTGGTTACAAAATTATACTATTTTTTTGAACTAACTGATCAACGGACAAAAAAATCACCCCACCATCATCCCGAAAAACCCAAAGATTACAACAAATCCAAGCGCGTAACCTACATACACTTCGGATTGGGTGTGGGCATTGAGCTTGAG
>JAEWWJ010000023.1 GCA_023396415.1 Bacteroidota bacterium | reverse complement strand
GACCAAGGCCGTTATCATTCCAATGAAGACAAACAAAAGGATCAAAAGGGTGAGTAAAGTGCCTGCAAAAGAGGCGAACATGAATTTGAAAAATTGTTTCATAATGATTTTTATTAATGATTGTAGGTTTGGATTCTAATGGGAACTGCATAAACCGTGCAGTATTTTATAAAAATTTGATATACAAAGGTATGTAAATTATTCATTTTGCTTCACGATCGTAAAATTGAACGAAAAAGTGCAGTAAATGTTCAATATCGGACATTTTTTGATTTGGTTATCAACAAGGCTTTGTGAACAATTTATTGAAGAAAAACCATCAGATAACCAAAAAAAAATCCGATTTTTGGAGTGTTAAAAAAACGTCCGGCTTTGACAAAAAACAACTGGTTGATCTACTTGCTTTTAATTCCTTTTTTGCTCTGTCTTTCCTTGCGGTTAGGCGCCGGAAGCAGTATTCATCCTGATGGTGATAAAGTAAAAACCGTGGCTCATGGGGTTGATCTCCCCATTGGATTTTCCATTGAACCCTCCAACTACAGCACAACTTCTATTTCTACTGACTATGGGAATAAATATGTGAATCCGGCCAAATTTGAGCTACCCACAAAAATAATGACCAAGGGCTTACTGCCTAAAGAGCGAATGATCAGCTTTTTGTGGTTTAACAACAACAAAATTGATATCGTGGATGTAGAAATGATTGCCGATTTGTATGTGAAAGAAGCTGCCAAAGAAGGCGTAAATCATGATATTGCCTTTGCCCAAATGATGCTCGAAACCGGCTACCTGAAGTTTACAGGCGATGTGAGCAAGCTTCAAAATAACTTCTGCGGCTTGGGGGCTACGGGAGATGGCGTTCCCGGTTTGAGTTTTAAAACCGTTGAAGAGGGAGTTCGGGCACACATTCAGCATTTGAAGGCTTATGCTTCAACCGACAGCCTGAACCAAAAAAAAGTGGACGAGCGTTACGGAAAAATCAAGCGCGGAACAGCAACTGAAATTCAACACCTTACCGGACGTTGGGCTACAGATCCCTTGTACGATCAAAAGTTGGCCCGACTAATTGCCTTGGTCTATTCAGGTTATGTGCCGCCCAAGAAAAGCACCTTTGTGTTGTTTGACTGATTCAATTATTTACTTTTAATGTTCTAATTCATTCATCTCGAAGCGGTTGATTGAATGTATTGGCTATTTATCACTTGTTTATAAAAGCATGAATGTAATTTCAGCGGCAAAACCCATGGTTTTAAAAGTCAAAAAAGCTTTGAATCATTTCGGTAACTTATTCCCCTGTTTTTGTTGATTATTTCTTCCGTTGACCGATGAAAGTACTGCAACGAAAGCTTACTTTTGCACCAATGGAGCACCAAATTGTTTACTTGTCTTTAGGGTCGAATCTAGGTCAGCGTGCCATTATTTTGCAAGAAGCACGCCGGTTGATTGCCTTCCATTGCGGGCCTATCATCCAGGCCTCTAGGGTGTATGAAACCGATGCTTGGGGGTTTTCAACCGAGCAAGCTTTTTTGAATCAAGTCGTTGGCATTGAAACAAAAGATTCACCACTTCAATTGCTTGCTAGGCTGATGCAGATTGAAACCGAACAAGGGCGTTTGAGGACTGCTTCAGAGGAATATGTTTCACGAACCCTTGATATTGACATCTTGTTTTTTGGCCGACAAATGGTCAATGAGCCCAAGCTCGTGGTTCCGCATCCAAAGCTGCACCAACGCAAATTTGTTTTGGTGCCTTTGTGCGAAATTGCAGCGGATTTTGTTCATCCTCTATTTCAGCAAACAACCCAACAGCTGCTCCAATGCCTCAACGACCCATTGTCAGTTGTAGTGTTTGATGAGTTTGCCAATCCATAGTACATTTTTACCATGAATTATCAGTTCATAGCCATCGAAGGAACCATAGGAGCAGGAAAAACATCCCTGGCCACGCGCATTGCTCAGGATTACAATGCTAAGTTGATTTTAGAACAGTTTGAGGACAATTCCTTTTTGCCAAAGTTTTACCTCGACCAAGAAAAATATGCTTTTCCACTCGAAATGTCTTTTATGGCATCACGTTTTCAGCAATTGAAAGACAGGTTAGGAACCCGCGATTTGTTTTTAAACTTTACCATATCAGATTATTATGTGGCTAAATCACTCATCTTTGCCCGCAAAACATTGCCTCCCGATGAGTTCAACCTTTTCAACCGCTTTTTTCAGTTGATTGATGTGTCGCTGCCCAAGCCCGACTTGTTGGTGTACCTCTATCTTGATGTTGAGAAGCTACAAGAAAACATTAGGAAGCGTGGCCGCTCGTATGAACAACAAATCAAAGATGAGTATTTGACCCAAATACAATCGGGTTATTTCGATTATATCCGTCAGCAGCAGGACATGCGCATTCTTTTATTGGATACCAACCAACTTGATTTTGTTGTTAACGATGCTGATTACCAAAAGATATTAAGAGTTTTGGAACAGCCTTATCCAATAGGTGTGCATCGCGTTACTTTTTAAAATAAAGACAAAAAAAAAGCTGACCCTTAGGTCAGCTTTTTTTTTGTTATGGATTACTATTTTACAATCGCTTGAAAATCAGGCTCAGCAAATAATTTCATAAATTCAAGGTCAGTCTTAGCTACCTTTTTGTAGTTGTCATCTTTTTGAATGGCTTTCATCAAGTTGCTATAAACATCGGCATTGTTGCCCATGCGCGCAGCCAAAACAGCTTTCAAATAATCTACTTTTTCACCTTCGGCGCAGTCGAGGGTAGCTTTTGCAGCAGCAAAGTCTTTATTGAGTAACTGTGCAAGCCCAAGGTTATAATCGCATTTTTCACTGTTCATCAAGCTGATGGCTTTGCTGTAATCACCTTTGTAGATGTTGAGCACACCCATGTTATAGTCAACATTGGCACCAAGTTGTTTGGCTTTGTTGAGGTGTGTTTCAGCAGTTTTAAAATCACGCTCGTAGATGGCCACAACTGCGAGGTTGTTGTAAACAGCAGCTGATTTGTCAGTCATAGCAGCAGCTTTTTCGAGCAATTTTTTGCCTTCGGCAATGTTTCCAAGACTGATTTCAACATCAGCAGCATTCAAAACGGCTCTCATGCATGTAGGGTGAATATTCATGGCGCTGGCATAAATCATTTGCTGTGTTTTGTGGTCCTCAGTAAGCGTAGCAGCATACAGCAATTCATTTAAAGTGAGTTGTGATGGGTCAGTGGTTGAAAGATTGGCGATAGCTTCGTCAGTCTTTTTAGGTTCTAAGGTGTTGACCGTGATCATGGCACGACGCAATGGAGGCAGAATTTCTTTTTCAAGTTCAGGATAGATCAAGATCATATTTCTGATTTCCTGCTCGCGTTGTGCGGGGTTGGCCGAACGAACAACATTTAAAATGGCGTTTTTGTCTTTAATTGAAGAAGCTTCAACGGCTGCCATAAAACCATTCCAGTCAGGACCATTACCACTCTTCACGTAGGTGAGGTCTTTAATGTTTTTAACGGCAAGTTGGTTGTCTTTCTTTTTCATCAACTTGCCAATTTCACCATTTAAGTAGTTGACGGCAGTTGCGGCTCTTTTTTCTGAAAGTCCTTCGTTAAAAGTCTCTTCTCCCTCAGGTGAAGCCCAACCGTCAACAGTAATATCTTTCAGCGCAAATCCTTTTTCAAAATTTTGTGTAACATTTTTCAACGCTAACTTATTGGCTTCAACTTTATTCAGTGGAAGCGACATATTGAGATTGTGCATGTTCACAAGGAAATAAATAGCAGCATTATCAGCAATAACAGTCACTTTTTCATAGCCATGAGGGGCAACAGAAGTTTTGAAATGATCAGCTATGCGTTTTGAGGTATAAATTACACCATCTTGCAATTTTCTTTGTGGTACAGCCAAATAAGCTTCGTTCGACCTAACATCTTCACGTGTGAGATTGGTGATTGTTTTTGAAGGATAAACTAATGGCGCAACAACCAATTCACTGACGTTCATGTTAGGGTGATAAGGAATTTTATCGGTATAGGTAAAAATTCCACCGTTGGCATAGTTGATAGGTGTTCCGTCGCCGGCAACGCCTTCGCCTTTAAAGTTAACAGTTTTCAAAGCTACAGAACCACCGTCGTACATGAGTACCGGCGTGAAGTTCATCACAGCATTTTTCTTGAAATATTTTGGAGGGAAGGTTCCTTTAATGGTAACTTCTACAGAATCGCCTCTTTCTTCCAAAGGATTGGGAGTAGTTACGAAGGTTACATCGTCAAAATTATCCACCATGCTTTTGATGCTGGTGCTAACAAATTTGTATCTCAAACCAAAGTTTAAGCTTGCGAAGAGGTCGCTTTGATAGGTTCCTTCTGGCCAGTGTCTGTCATCAGACCCGTTATCGGTGAAAGCATCCAAACGGTCGGAATCACTAAAGTTAAAGGTGTAATCAGCATAAACATCCACTTTTGGGCTGGCATGATAGGTAAATTCTGCACCAACCGGAACAGTCCAAGCTGAGGCCCTGTCGCCTAACCAACCTTTTTCAATGTCGTTGGTTCCATATCCGATTTCCGGATCGAAGGGTAAATTGCTGGTGATATCTACAGCTCTGGCTTGCCAATTGATCTGACCCACTCCAATATGTAAACCGAAATCAAACATCCTATCCGGATTGTATCCGCCAAAAAGATTGATCATACTGAATGAGGCGTTGATAGAACCTATGATAAATTTGCTCTCGTCAATCATCGCGTTAACGACTTTGCCATTGTTCAATTGGTCTTTTTCGCCACCGAAAGATCCCATTCCGACTTTAGCAAAAGCACCAAATACTGGAGTAAACTGGTATCCGGCACCCAATTTAGCGTTAAATTTGAAATGTGCGGGGTCGGCTAAAAAGCCATACATATTGAGGTCTCCGTTGAATAAGCTCAATCCGGCTTCACCAAAAACATGAAAGTAAGGATCAAAAACATTTGTCTTACTGGTTTTGGCTTCCGGAGCTTTTTCTTGACCATAAAAATGCAGTGGCGTGAAAGCCAGCACCATGATCATTGCAAACGCTGAGAGTAGAAGATTTTTTTTCATAATGAGAGATTTAGATTTGCTACTATTTTAGATTCAATAACTTCTTTTTGAGTTGAACTGTCACATCAACATAATTGCTGCAAAAATATGCAATTTATAAGGGAAAGCCAAAATAATTTTTTAGATTGCTTATCAGCATAACATCTGTTCAACTGCATTAAAATGTTTACGTAAAGTTGTCATATACACTTACAAAAACAACTATACGTTATTTAAACAAAGGTAAGTTGTTTTTGTTCATTTTTGTTTTTTTACTAAAATAAATCTTATATGTAAGGGTTTATTGATTGAATCTATAGTGTTTAAGTCTTTATTTTTGTAGCTGTATGTAACAGTGCCATAACACAATTCCGCCGCAAACGGCAACATTAAGGGAATGTTTGGTTCCTGATTGTGGAATTTCAACCGCGTGATGGCATTTTTCAAGTGCTTCATCTGAAACCCCATCTACTTCATTCCCAAATATTAATGCTGTTTTTTCAACGGCTATAAAATCCCAAAGGGGAATGCTTTGGGCTGTTTGTTCGATAGCAATTATTGTGTAACCTGCGCTTTTAAGATGGTCAATGGCAACTTCGGTGCTTTCAAAGTATTGCCAAACAACCGTTTCCGTTGCTCCAAGAGCGGTTTTTTGTATTTCGCGGTGAGGGGGGCAGGCGGTGATTCCACATAGATAAATGGATTCCATTTTGAAAGCATCGGCGGTTCTAAAAAATGAGCCTATGTTGCTAAGCGAACGAATGTTATCGAGTACAACAACAACCGACAGTTTCTTTTGATCGGCAAAATCCTGAGGGCTGGGACGATTCAGCTCATCCATTGAAAGTTTTCTCATTTTTTTATTTGCAAAATTAAAAAACTCAATCGTTCTGTACGAGGGCTGTTATTCGGCAGATGAATTATCTTTGCTTTTTGCAAAAAAAACAGAAGGTTGAAGCAAATGGTAAACGATAAGAATATTGTAGAAACTCCCTTGATGAAGCAATACAACAGCATAAAGGCCAAATATCCTGATGCGCTGTTGTTGTTTAGGGTGGGCGATTTTTATGAAACATTTGGTGCAGATGCCATTCGCACCGCCGAGGTGTTGGGCATAGTGCTTACTAAACGCGCCAATGGTTCTGCAAGTCATATCGAACTGGCAGGTTTTCCGCATCATTCTATTGATACCTATTTGCCTAAGTTGGTCAAAGCAGGGCATAGGGTAGCCATCTGCGATCAGCTTGAAGATCCGAAACTGACCAAAACAATTGTAAAAAGAGGTGTAACAGAGCTTGTTACCCCGGGTGTTTCATACAACGACAATGTCTTAAACCAAAAGGAAAATAATTTTCTGGCGGCGCTGCATCTTACCGAATCGCTTTCGGGGATTGCTTTTCTCGATATCTCGACCGGTGAATTTTATATGGCCGAAGGTCCTTTGGAGTACCTCGACAAACTGATTCAAAGCTTTAAACCCTTGGAGGTGGTAATACAGCGCAACAAGCGAAGGCAATTTCTCGAAAATTATGGCGATCGTTTTTATCTTAATGTTTTCGACGACTGGGTATTTACGCACGATTTTGGCCATGATCTTTTATGCAAACACTTTAAAACAACTTCGTTAAAAGGCTTTGGTGTTGACGATTTTAAGGCGGGTATCATCGCGGCCGGCGCTGCATTGTACTATCTTTCGGAAACCCATCACGACAAAATTGAACATATTGCTTCGCTTTCGCGCATTGACGAAGGGCGTTATGTATGGTTAGATAAATTTACGGTGCGTAATTTGGAACTGCTATCCACTCCTTATGACAGCGGAAAATCTTTGGTGGACATCCTTGACACGACCATCACGCCAATGGGAAGTCGTTTAATAAAACGCTGGATTGCTTTGCCCTTGAAACAACGCGCTGCCATAGATGAACGTTTGGAGATTGTGGAGATGTTGGTCAAGAACACCGTGCTGCTCGAGAAACTTCAAACGGCCATGCGTCAAATCAGCGACCTGGAACGCTTGATTTCAAAGGTAGCCTTGGCGAAAGTGAACCCTCGCGAACTTCTACAATTGGCCCATTCATTGGAGTTTGTAGCCAACATAAAAACCCTTTCCAACGAAAGTAATTGCCCCGGCTTGGAGGCTATTGCCGAGCAAATCAATCCCTGTGCTACTGTTAAAGCTCTCATTAATAATTCGTTACTTACCGATGCCCCGGTGGTGGTGTCGAAAGGTGGTGTGATCGCAAATGGAATCTCTGCTGAGTTAGACGAGCTGCGTTTGTTGTCCATTTCAGGAAAAACTTACCTTCAAGCTTTACAACAACGAGAGCTGGAACGAACCGGCATCAGCAGCCTGAAGATTGGTTTTAACAATGTTTTTGGCTATTTTCTCGAAGTTACCAATGTGCACAAAAACAAGGTGCCGGAGGACTGGGTGCGAAAGCAAACACTCACCGGTTCTGAACGTTATATCACAGAAGAACTGAAAGATTATGAGCAAAAAATTCTGGGTGCTGAAGAAAAGATGTTGGAAATTGAACTTAGGCTTTTTGCCGAGCTGGTGGTCAGTATCAACGCGTATATCGCACCTATTCAACTCAATGCCGCTCTCATTGCCCGTATTGATTGTCTTGCTTCATTTGCCAATGTGGCTTTACGACATCAGTATGCCAAACCCGAAATGAATGATGGCTATGCCATTGACATTCAGCAAGGCCGCCATCCCGTGATTGAACAGCAATTAGCGCATGGTGAGCATTATGTGGCCAATGACGTGTACCTCGACAGCGAACGTCAACAAATTATGATTGTAACGGGACCCAATATGTCAGGGAAATCGGCCTTGTTGCGACAAACAGCTTTGATCGTCTTGATGGCTCAGATGGGCAGTTTTGTGCCTGCTTCTTCAGCCAAGATTGGACTTGTTGACAAGGTTTTTACGCGGGTAGGAGCCAGCGACAATATCTCATCCGGCGAATCTACTTTTATGGTCGAAATGAACGAAACAGCAAGTATCCTCAACAATATTTCTAATCGTAGTCTCATATTGCTCGATGAAATTGGCAGAGGCACAAGTACTTACGATGGAATCAGCATCGCATGGGCCATCACGGAATATCTGCATGATCATCCGGCCTACCGCGGTAAGGTCATGTTTGCAACCCATTACCACGAATTGATTGAGATGGCTTCATCGTTTCAGCGGATCGTTAACTACCATGTGGCAGTGAAAGAAATGGGAAATAAGGTGATCTTTTTGCGGAAACTAAAAAAAGGAGGAAGTGCGCACAGTTTTGGAATCCACGTGGCCACCATGGCCGGGATGCCCCGAAAAGTGATAGACAGGGCCAACCGTTTGCTCGCGATGCTCGAAAAATCCCATTCCGATGTAGGGGTGCAAAAACCAAATCAACCCAAAACACCCCATAAAGACGCTGAAGGTTATCAGCTCAGCTTTATTCAGTTAGACGATCCATTGCTACTTCAAATCAAAGACGACATCATCAACACCAATATTGATACCCTCACGCCAGTGGAGGCTTTGCTCAAACTGCACGAGATTCGGAAACTTTTGGGCAAATAGTCTGATATGCAATAACTACGCAGCTTTTAAAATTATTTTTTCAAAAAAGCTTGTTTTGTAATTCAAAACTTCTGTACATTTGCATCCTCAAAGCCGAAAAAGTTGGTTTGAAATCCTGCGGAAATAGCTCAGTTGGTAGAGCACGACCTTGCCAAGGTCGGGGTCGCGAGTTCGAGTCTCGTTTTCCGCTCTGCTAAAAAGTCCCGATGAAAATCGGGATTTTTTGTACCAATTAGTTGCCCGAGTGGTGGAATTGGTAGACACGAAGGACTTAAAATCCTTTGGCCATTGCGGTCGTGCCGGTTCGAGTCCGGCCTCGGGTACAGCAAAAAACGCAACCTAAATCATTGATTTTGGTTGCGTTTGTCGTTTATGGCAAATGGTGGATTATTCGTGTTTGAGCAACAGGAAGTTACAGTCGCAATGAATCCACAGCCATTTCGGCGATTATTTCATTTTTAAAACTGTAGAGTTTAACTTGAGTTTGTGAAGCAGTATCTATATCTTGCGGCGTAATAATTACAAAATTCATCGCTGAAACAGTATCCAAAGTATTGTGGTCTATCCAGGTTCCTGAGTTGGCATAAATGGTTTTTTGTCCAAGATGGTCAATAGATGCTTTAATCGTTGGGACATGCGTATGGCCAAAAACAACAAGTTTGACATCGGAATCCGGATTTAAAAAATATTGGTTTTTTGCCTGATTGTCCGTTAGCTCGGCACTCGCCGAACCGGTGATAGCTTGTTGGGCAGGAATACTGACGGGCACATGATTGTAGGTCTGCCGCTGTTCCCAGCTGTCCTGCACTCCCTTATACAGCTTAACATCAATAAATCCTCCGGGGGTTGATTGAAACGGCAACAAATCATTCACGGCGTAGGAGCCGGTGAATCCATCAATATTTGTTACGATAATTTCTTCATCAAATCTATTTTCTATTTTAAGGTAATTGATCGCCCATTCCCACAATTTATAATAAGCAAATAACAAATTCTGGCTTTCATCTCCCGAACTGTTGGGTGTTACAAGGTGGATGGTATCACCTGCAGGTGGGTTTTCTTGTATAACATGCAGCGCAGCTATTCTTGTGAAAAAGTAGCCCGGTGGAGTTATGGTTCCAGGAGCAATATCTTGGTTTGAGAAAGGGTCGGGTGCACAGAAAAAATTGTAGCGGTGACCGTGTTCGATTGCAATTTGAGGAAAGCCAGCCGGTGAATAAGTGCCTAAACTCAGTTCAGGATCTCTCGCCTGGTTTATCCCCGGAAGAATAAGCTCAACACTTGATTCTGTAATGGTTAAATCGTGGTTTCCGGGAACATAGGTGAGCAATATTTTCTTTTCCTGAATGATGTTGTTCAAAACGTTAAACACCCCTTTATTGGTCGCAGCAATGCGTTGAACAAAATCCCCCTGATCTTTTCCTTGATAAGTATTTATCGTAGCTGGAACAAACCATTCGTCCAGCAAATCACCTGCTATAACGAGTTCTTTAACATTATTGGATGCCTTTATCTGATGTAGTAATTTCTCAAGAGCGGGAAGGTTTTCTTTGCATTCGGCATATGCAAGGTCGGCACCCAAGTGCATATCGCTCATAACAACAATTAAATTTCTTTCGGAAGTACCATTGTTAAAAACGTCTTTGACTGGCGCTGGCCCGTCTTTTTCAGTTTTGCAGGATGGCGACATCAAAATTGTTGCCCCGAACAATCCTACAAATAAAAGATAAATTGTCCTTTTCATTTTGTTTGGTTTTCTAATATTGCAGTAAAATTAATTTTTTTTCCAGTACTTGAACATGGCCTGAATATTTTTTTTCACAGAATCAAAATCTCACTGCCACTTATGCTTTTCAACAGATCACGCTTTGGCGTTTGCGACGTATCATTTTCGATTATCTCCTCCAAAATCAAAAAAAAATCCATCTATTTATTGTTTTAATTTCATCAATGCTCCTTTCCGCTAAAACAAATCTGTGCGGTTAAAGCTTCGACTCTGCGACGGGAAGTCGCACATGGCCGAGCCGTTATTGCGGATACAAAGTTGCTGCTCATTGGTGGCATCAGTGGGTTCGGCCACCCTCATAGGCTCTCTTTTTAGTTTCGCCACTTGATGTATGGCTTTTTCGAGTTTCATAAATAAATGGGTTAGCTGAACATAGATTTTATTAAAATAGACTTGGGCACAACAAAAAACGCAACCTAAATCATTGATTGGATTGCGTTTACCTTTTAAAAACAATGGCTTTTTTAAAGATCAGTCAAAGGAATGATGTTGGGATCGTGCCAACTGGCGTACATGGTATAAGATTTGGCAATGCGCAACACCTCGCCCTCGAAAAGGCTTTTGTCGAGGTTCTTGATTTTTTTTGCGGGCACGCCTCCATAAACACTTCCCGATTCTACCACCGTATCTTTGGCCACCAATGCACCGGCCGCCACAATTGCGTTGCTTTCAATAATTGCACCGTCCATGATGATGGCTCCCATGCCAATCAAAACATTGTCTTCGATGGTGCAGCCGTGGATGATGGCCCTGTGGGCAATGGAAACGTTGTTGCCGATGTTCACCGGTGCTTTTTGGTAGGTACAATGCACGATAGAACCATCTTGGATGTTCACGTTGTTGCCTATCTTAATGTAATGCACATCGCCCCGCACCACCGCGTTGAACCAGATGCTGCAATTGTTCCCCATCACCACATCGCCTACGATGGTGGCATTTTCGGCCACGAAGCAGTTGTTGCCGAATTGGGGTGTTTTGCCTAATATTTCTTTTATAAGTGCCATACAATCAATTTTTTAGACTGTTTTTTTGTATCTCCCATTGAAGTTAAGGAATGAAACGGGTGAAAAAGCTATTTGAAATCGAGCGGAATATCTTTCTACTGTTTTAGTTTTTCGGCATAATCAATCGAAAAGTGAAGTCCGATGCTCTCTTTGCGTTGTGAGGCAAATTTGATGATAAGGTATGCCACATTAATCATATTGCGCAGTTCGCAAAGGTCAACAGAAACGACCGATTTGTCATACAATGCTTCTGCTTCTCTGAGCAAGATTTCTAACCGGTCGGAAGCCCTATTCAGTCGGAGGTTGGAACGCACGATGCCCACATAATTGCTCATGATGGACTGCAATTCTTTCCGCGATTGGGTAATCAAAATCATTTCTTCGTTCAGCACTGTGCCTTCCGCGTTCCAGTCGGGGATGTTTTCCTCAAAATCAACCGCTGCCATGCGTTCAATGGCGGCGATGCTGGCGCGATGCGAAAACACCAAAGCTTCTAACAACGAGTTGGAAGCCAGTCGGTTGGCTCCATGAAGACCTGTAGAAGCCACCTCACCTGAGGCATACAGCTGTTCGATGCTTGTTTTTCCATTGGCATCGGTTTTAATTCCGCCGCAGATATAATGGGCAGCCGGTACCACAGGAATCATTTCTTTCATAATGTTGATTCCGATGCTCAGGCATTTGGCATAGATGTTTGGAAAATGGTCTAAAATTTCTCTTTCAGAAATATGGCGTGCATCTAAAAAGACATGTTCCTTGCCCGTGAGTTTCATTTCATTGTCAATGGCACGTGCCACAATGTCGCGCGGAGCCAATGATCCTCTGGCATCGTATTTATGCATAAACTCGTTGCCTTTATCGTCCTTAAGCACTGCTCCCGCTCCTCTCAAAGCCTCTGTGATAAGGAAGCTGGGTTTTTCTTTTTGGTTGTAGAGCGAGGTGGGATGAAACTGAATAAACTCCATGTTGTCCACAACACCCTTAGCACGGTAAAGCATGGCAATGCCATCGCCGGTGGCAATAGTGGGGTTGGTGGTGGTTTGATACACATTTCCGACGCCACCGGTAGCAATCATGGTGGTTTTGGCAAGCACGGTGTCTATAACTCCTGTTTCAGGGTTCAGCACGTATGCTCCAAAGCATTGTATATCAGTATGTGATCGCCGTACTATCCTTCCGAGATGGTGCTGGGTGATGAGGTCAATGGTAAAATGATTTTCGAGTATTTTAATGTGTGGATGGTTGATCGCCCGTTCGGTGAGGGCGCGTTGAATTTCAGAACCTGTGCGGTCTTGGTGATGTAACACGCGGTATTCCGAATGACCCCCTTCACGTGCCAGGGCATAGCGTCCGGACGATTCTTTGTCGAAATGTGCTCCCCAGGCAATGAGTTCTTCAATGCGTTCGGTTGATTGGGTGATGGTCATCCTCACAATTTCCTCGTTGTTGAGGTAACTGCCGGCCACCAGCGTATCTTGTATATGTTTATGGTAGCTGTCGGGATTGTACATCACAGCAGCAATACCTCCCTGAGCGTAGCCTGTGGCCGTTTCGGTGATGCTTGTTTTGCTCACGATCAGCACCGACCCGTGTTCTGCTACTTTGAGGGCAAAACTCAAGCCGGCGATGCCGCTACCAATCACAAGGAAATCAACTTTGCGGTTCATGGCTATAGTCCGAGCAGTATTTCTTCAGGATTACGTGCTGCGAACAGCATACTGGCCGGATTTTCCAACATCTCTTTCACCTTAACGAGGAAGCTCACCGATTCGCGCCCGTCAATGATGCGGTGGTCATAACTAAGGGCCACATACATAATAGGATGAATTTCGACCTTTCCGTTTACGGCGATGGGGCGTTCCACAATGTTGTGCATCCCCAGAATAGCTGATTGTGGTGGGTTAATAATAGGTGTTGAAAGCATTGAGCCAAAAACACCTCCATTGGTGATGGTGAAAGTGCCACCTGTCATCTCGTCGAGGGTGAGTTTATTGTCGCGGGCTTTTGTGGCAAGTTCTTTAATTTTAATTTCAATTTCAGCCAACGAAAGCGTTTCTGCATTGCGTATCACCGGAACAACAAGGCCTTTTGAACCCGAAACAGCAATGCTGATGTCGGCATATTGATAGGTGATGATCTCATCTTCAAATATTTGGGCATTCACTTGAGGAAACTGCTTCAGGGCTTCGGTAACTGCCTTGGTGAAGAATGACATAAAACCCAACCCGATTTGGTGCTTGGTTTTAAAGCTTTCTTTGTATTTGTTGCGCAGCTCGATGATGGGTGTCATGTTCACCTCGTTGAAGGTGGTGAGCATGGCAGTTTCGTTTTTGACCGACACCAAGCGTTCGGAAAGTTTCTTGCGCAGCATGGACATTTTTCTACGTTCTTCCTCCCGTCCTCCATTCCAAGAGCCACCGGCAGCAACAGGTGCTGATGCAGGCGTAGGAGTTGCAGAAATGCCAGCAGATTTTGCTTTTAAGAAAAACTCAACGTCTTTTTTACCCGTTCTGAAATGCTTGAAGAACTCCATCAAATCCTGTTCGCTTGCCCCATCTTCTTCCATGAGCTTGCGGGCCAGGGGAGATAGATTGAGTGTTGCTTCCAGACTTGATTCTTTTTTTACTTCAGCTTTTACTTCAGTTGCCGGTTCAGCCTTTACCTCAGGTGTTTTTTCAGCAGCAGGAGTGGGAGGAGCAACAGCCGGAGCTTCTTTTTTTTCGACGGCAGCAACAGGGACCGCTTGTTTTTCAGCATCGGCATTGATGGTGGCTATTACTGTGCCTACCTCAATGGTTTCGCCTTGCGCGATTTTAAAGGTAATGGTTCCAGAGGCCTCAGCAGCAATACTGAGGGTGGCCTTATCGGAATCAATTTCGGCAATATCCTGATCTTTGTCAACAAAAGAACCGTCTTCGACTAACCAGTTCGATAGTTGTACCTCATTAATGGATTCGCCCGGGCTGGGAACTTTTATTTCTATGATCATCTCACTAATTTTTATTGGAGTTTTTTAAGGGCGGAGTGCAATTTACTGTCAATCATATCTACGTTCAAGGTTTTTAGCTCATCCTCGAATGAACGCCACTTGTTGCCGATACACACCATGCCACATTCTATATCAACGAAAGGACACTCGCAGGATTCAAAGGCTTTGTCAATAATTTTTTGCTGACGTATGACATGGAATTTTGATGAGCCTGTTGCCGGACTTCCGCTTTCGGGTCGTGCCACCAAGCGCAGTTTGATGTAGTTGAGCTCGTGATGGATAAAACGCCAAGCACCCATGTTGAGCGGCTCTTCTTGCACCCATAAATAAGTTCTGGCTTGGTTGTATTTGGCTACCAAATTTTTTATCTGCAGATGGGGCAGGGGGTAAAGCTGCTCGATGCGCACCAAAGCAATGGATTCGTTTTTCAGTCTTTCCTTTTCTTCCAGCAAGTCGTAATACACTTTACCCGAACAGAAGATGATTTTGGTAATTTGTTCAGGATCAGCCTGTGCGTCGTCAATGAGTTCTTGAAAACGGCCTGCAGCCAATTCATCTACCGAGGAGATGCATTTGGGATGCCTCAACAAGCTTTTAGGTGTAAAAATAACCAATGGTTTGCGGAAAGGACGTTTTACCTGTCGGCGCAAGATGTGGAAAAAGTTGGATGGCGTGGTGCAGTTGGCCACCTGGATATTGTTTTCGGCACAAAGGGTCATAAATCGTTCGATGCGGCCACTGCTGTGTTCGGGGCCTTGGCCTTCGTAGCCATGTGGAAGCAAAACCACAAGATCGTTCATTACGTTCCATTTTTCTTCGGCGCTCGAAATAAACTGGTCGAAGATGATTTGTGCTCCGTTGTTGAAATCGCCAAACTGTGCCTCCCAAATGGTGAGGGTGTAGGGCGAAGCAAGGGCATAGCCATATTCAAAACCCAGTACGCCATATTCCGAAAGTAGCGAGTTGTACACGTCGAAGCGGGCTTGGTCTTTGTCAATGTTGTTCAATGGAATGAACTCTTGCTCCGAATCTTCAACCCTTAACACCGCGTGCCTGTGCGAAAATGTTCCCCTTCCAACATCTTGTCCGCTCAAGCGCACAGGGTGTTTTTCGAGGAGTAAGCTGCCATAAGCCAGCAACTCGGCCATAGCCCAATCCACGATTTTTTCGTTGAAGTAGCTTTCGTGCCGTTGTTCTTGCAGCTTAATGGTTTTTCTGAAAAAGTTTAATGATTCGGGCAACCTTGTAAGCTGAAGGGCCATCGCATCGAGTTTTTCTCTGTCGAATCCTGTTTCAAGCGAATCGTGAAAATCATCCTTGGTGGCTTTACGAATGTCTTTCCAGGTTTCTTCAAGAAAGTTGGTAATGCTTGCTTTGAGCTTTTCTTTTGCGCCTTGGAGGCTATTTTCTAATATTTCAATGTGGTGGTGCTCAATGTCATCGAGCTCTTTATGGGTATAAATCCCTTCCTTGAGGATGCGCTGGGCATAAACCTCGCGTGGATTGGGATGTTTTTCAATCACCTTGTACAACATGGGTTGAGTAAACCGTGGCTCATCACCTTCGTTGTGGCCATATCTGCGGTAGCAAAGCAGGTCAACATACACGTCTTTCTGGAATTTTTCACGAAACTCAAGGGCAGTTTGCACGGCATACACCACTGCTTCGGGATCATCACCATTGACATGGAAAACCGGCGACTGCGTAACTTTAGCAATATCAGTGCAATACACACTTGAGCGGGCATCGAGGTAGTCGGTGGTGAAACCTATTTGGTTGTTGATGACCAAATGAACCGTTCCGCCAGTTTTGTAGCCTTTCAGCTCCGACATTTGGGCGATTTCGTAAATGATGCCTTGTCCGGCAATGCTGGCATCGCCATGAATCAGAATAGGGGTCACCTTGCTGAAATCACCATTATAAACGAGGTCAACTTTTGCTCTTGCTATACCTTGCACCACCGGATCAACGGCTTCGAGGTGCGAGGGGTTGGGCGACAAGGTCATTTTGATGGTTTTGCCGTTGGTGGCTTTGCGCACTGAGGTATAGCCGAGATGGTATTTTACGTCGCCAAGCAAGGTTTCATCTTCATATTCTTTGCCTTCAAACTCACTGAAAATTTCGAGATATGGCTTGCGTAAGATGTTGGTAAGCACGTTGAGCCTTCCGCGATGCGCCATACCAATCACAAATTCAACCGTTCCCAGCTCAGCGCCTTTTTCCATGATGGCATCCAAAGCAGGGATAAGCGATTCGGCACCCTCGAGAGAAAATCGCTTTTGACCGGGAAATTTTTTGTGGATAAACTTCTCGAAATTGACAGCCCTGTCGAGTTTTTGAAGAATATAGCGTTTGTCAGACACCGTATAATGGGGGGTGTTGCGTCCTTTTTCCATTTTTTCAAGCATCCATTTGTTGATTTCAACATTGCGGATGAACATGAATTCGGCACCAAACGACCTGCAATAGGTTTGTTCGAGGGCTTCGATAATTTTTTTAAGGGTTGCCGAACCAAGGCCTATTTCATTTCCTGCCTCAAAAACGGTGTCTAAGTCTTTGGAGGTTAAGCCATAATTTTCGATGGCTAAGGTAGGAAAGTAGTTTCTTCTTTTGCGAACAGGATTGGTTGCGGTAAATAAATGTCCTCTTTTGCGATAATCGTCAATGAGGGCAAGAACTTTGAATTCGCTCAAAGTTTTTACACCGGTTTTGGGGCCTGAAGAATAGTTTTGCGAAGCAAAATCAAATCCTTCAAAAAACCTCCTCCAGCCCTCATCGAGGTCTTGTGGGTTATTTTTGAATTGTTGATAGCGTTCTTCAATGGCAGCCGGATCGTTACTGTTTAGAAAATTGTAGTTGTCCATGCAGAGGAGTTGCTAATGATTTGGTGCAAAATTAGCAATATTATTCAGGAAGCGAGCTACCTCAATAGCCTTTTGAAAAGCCAAACATAAAAAAAGGCCTTCGGAAACCGAAAGCCTTTGATTTGTTACTCTGAAATCTATTCAGGGAAGATGGCCTCAACAGGACAAACATCGGCGCATGAGCCGCAGTCTGTGCACAAATCAGGGTCAATTACATAGATATCTCCTTCTGAAATCGCATCAACTGGACATTCGTCAATGCAGGTGCCGCAAGCTGTGCAGTCATCAGTAATTTTATAAGCCATAATTGTATTGTTTAAAGTTTTACAATAAATATTTGATGCAAAAGTATTGAAGTTTACTTCACCACAAAACAATGAATCGCAATTTAAAGATAATCTAAATTAAAACCTTAAAAAACGTTATAAATTGCCATGATTGACATAGTGAGAAATGTGTATATTTAGACTGATTATAATTTACAGCTGTATTTTTTTCGCGTGTTATTTTGGGATAGTACTTAAATAATAGACTATCAATAGCTTATGTAGAATGGCAGTAAGTTTTGCAAACGTTTTCTAAAAGTGGGGCAACAGATCCATGTCGGGATAGACGTTGAATTATTTTACCTTTGCCTGAAAATTAAAACTCACTTTATGACAAGCAAGAATAGCAAGGTTATTGAGCTTGAACAAGTCGTGATCCGTTTTGCCGGTGACTCGGGAGATGGGATGCAGTTGACAGGTTCTCTATTCTCCGATTCAACAGCGTTTGCAGGAAATGATTTTGCCACTTTTCCCGATTATCCATCGGAAATTAGGGCACCTCAGGGGACTGTTTCAGGAGTTTCGGGATTCCAAATACATTTTGGGCAAAAAACAGTACATACCTCTGGTGATTTGGCCGACGTGCTTGTGGCCATGAATCCGGCGTCGCTCAAGGCCAATATGCGTTGGCTTAAAGATGGAGCCATCATCATTGTTGATGCGGATACATTTATTGACAAAGGTTTTGATAAAGCTGGGTACAAATCCGATCCTACAACCGATGGCAGTTTGAGCGCGTATAGAGTGATCAAATCACCCATTTCAAACCTCACCAAAGAGGCCGTCAAACATCTCGACATTGACATGAAATCTACCATGAAGTCGAAAAATATGTTTGCCCTTGGTGTTGTGATGTATCTTTTCAACCGCGACTTGGAGCTGGTAAACAAATATTTTGAACGTAAATTTAAAGCCAATGCCATTGTTGTTGAAAGCAATAAGGCGGTTTTGGCAGCGGGCTACAACTATGCCGATACTGTTGAGCTTTTCAGTACCACATATAAGGTCGAACCAGCACCTCTCGAAAAAGGAACTTACCGCAACATCAATGGTAATGTTGCCACCGCTTGGGGTTTTATGGCAGCAGCGGAACGCTCAGGAAGGCCTTTGTTTTTAGGTTCATATCCCATTACTCCGGCTACGGAAATCTTACAAGAGCTCACCTACCATAAAAATTTGAATGTGAAAGCCTTTCAGGCTGAGGATGAAATTGCAGGTATTGTTTCAGCTATAGGCGCCAGCTACACCGGTGCTTTGGCTATTACAACCACTAGCGGACCTGGTCTTTCACTTAAATCTGAAGCCATTGGTTTGGCGGTGATCACCGAACTTCCTTTGGTGATTGTTGACGTGCAAAGAGGTGGTCCTTCAACCGGAATGCCTACCAAAACAGAGCAAAGCGACTTGATGCAAGCCCTCTTTGGAAGAAACGGCGAAGCGCCGGTGATTATTCTTGCGGCCAGAAGCTCAAGCGATTGTTTTTACAGTGCCTACGAAGCCTCTAAGCTGAGCCTTGAGCATATGACGCCAGTTATTTTGCTTACGGATGGCTCTTTGGCCAATGGTTCAGAGGTATTCAAAATTCCCAAAGTGTCGAGCCTGCCTGAAATTGTTCCTCCTATAGTAACTGCCAATGATACCGATTACAAACCCTATAAACGTGATCCCGAGCGCTTGAATCGTTTGTGGGCCATCCCCGGAACGGAGGGTTTGCGGCATCGCGTAGGAGGTTTAGAAAAAGAAGATGGAAGCGGCAATGTGTCGCAAGATCCTATGAATCACCAAAAAATGACTCTGCTTCGCGAAGCTAAAGTAGAACGTGTAGCACAGTTTATTCCTGAGCAAGAGATCATTGGCAGCGAAGATGCCGACTTGCTTTTGGTGAGTTGGGGCGGAACTTACGGGGTGATGCTAACGGTGGCCGAAAAAATGCAAAAGCAAGGAAAGTCAGTAGCGTTGGCCCACTTTAGACACATCATGCCTTTGCCACGCAATACCGCAGCCATACTTGGTCGCCACAAAAAGATTGTGGTTTGCGAACTTAACAACGGACAATTTGTGAAGTATCTCAGAATGACTTATCCTCAGTATAAGTATCAGCAGTACAACAAGATACAAGGCTTGCCTTTTATGGTGGCAGAGCTTGAAACCAAGTTTAACGAACTTTTAAACCAATAAGAAATGGAAAATCAGATGATAGAAACAGGAGTTGTTAAGCTTACGAAAGAGGATTTTAGCAGCGATCAAATGGTGAAATGGTGTCCCGGTTGCGGAGACCATGCCATCCTTCATGCTGTGGAAAATGTTTTCCCTGAACTGGGTATTCCCAAAGAAGATTTTGTTGTTGTTTCGGGTATCGGATGTTCATCACGTTTTCCTTATTATATGAACACCTACGGTATTCATAGCATCCACGGGCGTGCCGCCGCCATTTCGACGGGAGTGAAGCTGGCCAATCCGCGATTGAGTGTTTGGATGATCACCGGCGACGGCGATTCGATGGCCATTGGAGGAAATCATTTTATCCATACCATCAGAAGGAACATTGACATCAATTTGTTGTTGTTCAACAATAAAATTTACGGTTTAACCAAAGGTCAATATTCACCCACCACGCCAAAAGGTTCAAAAACAAAGACCAGTCCGCAAGGCACTTACGAGCGTCCTTTCAATCCCGGTGTTTTGGTCATTGGCGCGCAAGGCACGTTTTTTGCCCGAACCCTCGATACCAATCCGAAAGCCATGACCGCTGTTTTTATGAAAGCAGCCCAGCACAAAGGCACATCGGTGGTTGAGATTTTACAAAACTGTGTAATTTTTGCCAATAAAACCCACGAACTCATCACCAGCCGCGAAACCCGCGACGAAAACCAACTCTTTGTTGAAGCCGGCAAACCTTTGATTTTCGGTAAAGAGAAAAACAAGGGGATTATCTTTAGAGGCACTCATCTTGAAGTGGTTACGATTGGAGAGAATGGAATTACTGAAAACGATCTTCTCGTTCATGACCCCACTACCGAAGATGCTGCGGTGCATACGATGCTGGCTACCATGATGCCTCCTGAGTTTCCGGTGGCGTTGGGCGTTATTCGTTCTGTTCCTGTTGAAACATTCGACCAAGCAATGATGGATTCTATTGCTAGAGAGCAAGCCAACTCAACCATCAAAACCATGGATGATTTGCTTAACAGTGGCCAAACTTGGACGGTTTAGTTTTTCAACTATCTGTATAAAAAAGAAATCCCGTTCGAGAACGGGATTTTTTTTATGCCTTATCCGATTTTCGTTTAAAATAATTGTAGATAGCAAACTGTGAGCGTACCTCGGGTTCGTGGGGTTTTCTGGGACGGTAATTGTTCATCTCGTCAACGTCTAACATGTTGAGCAGTCGGGCTTTGGTGTTGTCGGCGAGCTGAATTTGTAACATGTCGAGCAACTCTTTTTGAAGTTTGGGGTCTTCGATAGGGCAAACCAGCTCAAAACGATGATCGAGGTTGCGCACCATCCAATCGGCCGATGAGATGTAATAGAGCGGCTGGCCAGCATTGGCAAAAACAAAAACCCGGCTGTGTTCCAAAAAGCGGTCAATGATGCTAATGGTTTCAATGTTTTCGCTTAAACCCGGAACGCCGGGTCGCAACACACAAATGCCGCGGCAGATGATCTGAATATTCACCCCCGATTGGCTGGCTTGATAAAGCTTTTCAACCAAAAGTTCGTCAACTAAGCTGTTCATTTTCAATATACACCAAGCTTCTTTTCCTGCTTTGGCGTTGCGTATTTCGATATTGATCAGCTTGAGAAAATGCTTTCTCGTACTGTAAGGCGAAATCACCAACTTCTTTAAGTTGGGCGGACTGTAAGGCGTTTCAAAAAGGCGAAACATTTGGCCTACTTCAAGACCAATTTGTTCGTTGCTGGTTAAAAGGCTGTCGTCGGCATACACCTGTGCTGTGGATTCGTTAAAGTTGCCGGTACTTACGTTGGTGTAATATACGTCGCCATCGCTTTCTTTGCGCCGAATGAGCAATAATTTGCTGTGGACTTTCAGTCCGGGGATGGTTTTGATGATTTTAACGCCTTCATCATGCAGCTTTTCCGACCATTGGATGTTAGCTTTTTCATCGAAACGAGCTTGCAATTCAAGAAAAACCGTTACCGACTTACCGTTTCTTGCAGCATTCACCAGAGCATTGATCACATTTGAATCGCGGGCCGCACGGTAGAGTGTCATTTTTATGGAGCGCACTTTGGGATCAATGGAGGCCTCCCGCAGCAAATCAATTATGTGCATAAAAGTATGATAGGGGTAGTGCAGCATCACATCTTTCGTTTTGATGATGGCAAAGATGCTTTGGTACAACGGCAGATCGGGATGCCTGAGCGGAGGCATTGGCTTGTCCCATAAATCTTCGTGGCCCACAGGTGGAAAAGACATAAAATCGCGGAAGTTATGGTATTTCCAGCCTGGGATTAGAATATCTTTCTTGTTGATTTTGAACTTTTTAAGCAGTAAATCAAGGATGTGTGCCGGCATGTCTTTGTCGTAGATAAAGCGCACAGGCGCACCCCGTTTGCGTTGCTTTAGGCTTTCGGCCATAATTTCGAGGAAACTTTTTGAGAGATCGTTTTCGAGGTCAAGTTCTGCATCTCGTGTAAATTTTATGGAGTAGGCCTCAAAAATATCGTAGCCGAAGGGCAAGAAAATTTCTTCGAGATTGTATCGGATTACATCGTCGAGCAGCACCACCACCGATTCAATGCCATCGTCGGGCAGCAGAAAAAAACGCGAAACACGCCCGGTAGGCACCTTTACCAAAGCATAGTCGTCGTCAATGTTGGGCTTCGAGCTGCTGAGGCGCACCACAAGATAAATGGAATTGTCGCGCAGGCCTTCCACGTCTTTGACTCCGCGGAGCATGATCGGGAAAAGATAAGGATGCACGCTTTGGGTAAAATATTTTTTTACCTGCCGAACCTGGTTGGCGTTGAGGTCGCTAAAACCGACAATATTGAAGCCATGATCGCGCAACTCATCACGAATGGTGAGGTAAGCATCCATGTAGGCTTTCTCTTGTTGGTCAATAATAACCCTGATTTGCTTGAGTGTTTTGGCAGGATCGTAATCTAAAAAATCATGCTTTTCCTTATTGATCTGTTTCAAACGACGCATGGTAGCTACCCTGACACGGAAAAACTCGTCGCGGTTATTGGAATATATTCCTATAAAACGCAAGCGTTCAAAGAGCGGATTTCGCTGATCTACAGCTTCTTGAAGAACACGGGCGTTGAAGTGCAGCCAACTTATTTCTCTGTTGATGAGGCTGAGATTGTGCATATAAATCTGGGTTGTCTTTTTCAATAATAAAAACTCAAAACTTCATTTTTCATTGTGAAACTTACAAACAAACTTTACATCCGGCTTGTTTGATTCCGCTCCAGTAAGGGGTGTCGAACACAAGGCAAACAACAGCAGATGTGGGCAATTCATCAATGGCAGGAAGTAGGAACAAATTTACGAAATTTGTCAATGCCGGATTGTGGCCTACCAACATCAGGGCTTCGATTTGGTTTTCAACCTCTGCACACAATCGGAAAATAATTTCGTTGTCAGCATAGTAAAGCGATGGTTTGAGGTGAATGGTTTTTGGATCAAGGCTTAGGCCAGCAGCCCATTCGGCAGCTGTTTCTTGGGCTCTGAGGGCATGGCTCGAAAGGATAAGTTGTGGTTGTGGCCATTTCATATCCAAAAGTCGGGCAATTTTTTTACGGGTTTTCAGTCTGCCACTTTCAAGTATAGGACGTTCAAGATCAGTAAGATGAGACAAATCCCATGATGATTTGGCATGACGGACAATATACAGTGTTTTCATCAGCTCCATTTTTTAAAAGCGTAAAAATAGCATACCCTACGTGAGTTTTTCGATTAATTTTGTTTTTTTTATGACCATGAAAAGAATTTACCATCATCTTTCTACATTTAAGTACCTCTATTTCCTCATTCTGTTCGTGGTTTGGATGTTGTTCTTTGATCAGAATAACATTTTCAACCAGCACAAGCTGAAAACAAATTTACGTGCCATTGAGCATCAGCGGGATTTTTATAAATCGGAAATTGATAAAAATCAGAGACTTATAGAAGATTTCCAAACCGATACTGCTTTCATGGAACGCTTTGGCCGCGAAAAATACCTCTTAAAAAGAGACAATGAGGTCATTTACCTCATCGTGAAGGAGGAGTAGTCTCTTCCTTTTTTTTTCTTTAACCAATCGTTTTTGGCTATACCGTTTCCCCAACATTTGGTAGGGTTTCTCGTTGTTTTATAGTTTTTTTCCGGCATAAAGCGCGAACAATTCCATAAAATGGTTGTTCAATAGTTAAAGTATGAAGATGAACGAGATATTTGAGGCGATTGGAAGCGTGCTTTTGCCTAAAAGAAAAAAACCTAAACAAAAATCTGTTGTGCCATACAAATTTAACCTACCCGGATTTAGGAATTTTCACCTGCTTCCACACCGCAGCAAACGCAGTGTGCTGAACGTTTTTAGGCCTCACTGGTCGGGGATGCGACAGCTGAATTCAAAAACCAAGATCACTAAGGAATAAGGTGGAAAAAGTTCTAGAAGTCAAGCACCTTCAAAAGAGTTTTGGTGCTGTAAAAGCGGTGAGCGACATTAGCTTTACTGTTTTTAAAGGCGATATTTATGGTTTTTTAGGTCCTAACGGTTCGGGCAAAAGCACCACCATAAGGATGGTTTTAAACCTCATCAAGCCCGATGCCGGCGAGGTGTTGGTTTTCGGAGAACCTTTGCGTGGCCATCGTAAACAAGCATTGAGCAAAATTGGGGCTTTGATTGAAAGGCCCGATTTTTACCAATACCTTACCGCCTACCAAAATCTTGACATATTGGCGCAATATTCAGGGCTCAAGGGGTATCGTGTAAAAATAATGGAACTCTTAGAGGTGGTTGATCTGGCTGATCGTGCCCATCACCGCGTTAAAACCTTCAGCCAAGGCATGAAGCAACGTCTCGGCATCGCCCAAACCTTGCTTCACGATCCGGAACTTATCATTCTTGATGAACCTGTAAATGGATTAGACCCTCAAGGCATTAAAGATATTCGCGAGATGATCGTTCGTCTTAACAAAGATTTCGGAAAAACACTCATTGTTTCATCCCACATTTTGCGTGAGATGGAGCTGATTTCCAACCGCATGATCGTCATCAGCAAAGGCCGAGTGGTGGTTGAAGGAGAGGTGCGCAAACTTCTCGAATCGGAGCAACAACAGCTGACCCTCGTTACCAATCAACCGAAAAATGCTATGGCGCTGCTGATAGTAGCATTTCCTCAACTTCATTTTACCTGCAATACGTTGGATGAACTGCAAACTACCCTCCCTGCGACTGATATTCCGCTTGTAAATGAGCTACTTGTGAAAAATGGAATTGGCGTGAAGCAATTGATGACGCACAACAACCTTGAAGATTATTTTCTACAGAAGACATAAATGGGAACACTGATTAAACTCGAATTTAGTAAACTCTTTCGGCGTGGCATCACTTATATTGGTTTTGTGGCCATCTTGCTGATTGTGCTTGTTGTTCAGATAGGAATGTTTGTGGAAGGTAAAAAACTGCTTGATTTTTTGGTAAAAAGCATGTCAGATGTCTTTCAGTTTGAAGGCAACCTGATCAATACTTATTCTGTTTCTTATATTATCCTCAACAGTTTATGGCTGCATATTCCTGTGCTGGTGGCTATTGTGGCCGGCGACATGGTTTCGGGCGAGGCTGGACGTGGCACTTTTCGGTTGCTGCTTACCCGACCCGTGAGCAGAGGCCATTTGCTCACCGCGAAATATATTACTGCTCAAGCATATACCGCCATGTTGGTGGTGTTTTTAATGGTACTAAGCTTGGGCTTGGGTCGCTTGTTTTGGGAGCCCGGCGATATGATTGTGCTGATGAACACCATTAACATACTCGATATGAGTGATATATGGTGGCGGTTTTTGGCTGCCTTTGCTTATGGCGTGATGAGTATGTGGGTGGTGAGTGGACTGGCATTTCTGTTTTCGACCATGGCCACCAATTCGCTCGGGCCTGTGATCAGCAGTATGTCGGTGTTGATTTTATTCACCATTTTATCCAATTTCAGTATCGGTATTTTTGAGGTCATCAAGCCCTTTTTGTTTACCACTTACCTCAGCGGATGGCAGTTGTTTTTTGATGATCCGGTTGACTGGGACGTAATTGTGAAGGCATCGGCGGTTCTGATTCTTCATATTTCGTTCTTTTATTTTACTGCCTTGCGTATTTTCACCAAAAAAGACATCACCACATGAAATATTTCAAATCTATCTATCTTATAGTCATACTTTTAGGAGCTTCAACTTTACTTCAAGCTCAGCCCGATGCCACCAAGATCATTAGCGCGGTGCTCGAAAAATCAGCTGAGGTAAAATCTTTTGAAGCCGATGTGGCCATTGATGTGGATGTAGATTTTATACGCATTCCTGTGAAAAAAGGAAGGGTGTTTTACAAAGCTCCTGATAAGTTCCGCTTTAGAGCAACAGGCTTTGCTTTGGTGCCTAAAAAAGGACTCAATTTCTCGGTGATGTCGATGCTTCAAGAACCACATACTGCTCTGTTTTCGGGTGAAGACGAGAAAAATTTTCTCATCAAAGTGGTTCCAATGAATCCCGAATCGGAATTTGTGATTGCAACCCTATGGGTGGATAAGAAGGCTCAGCGTATCAATAAAATGAACGTAACTACTAATGGACAAGGTAATTACACCCTTGAATTTACTTACGGTTCAATGAAGTATGATTTGCCTGTTTCGACCAGTGTTGGTTTTGAAATTCAACAAATGGATATTCCCATGAAATTTATCGGGAACCTCAAAGTTGATCCTAAAAAGGCGGGTGAACGCACCAAAGGTAGTGTTCAGCTGCTTTACAGCAATTTTGAAATCAACGGAAGCATACCCGAAAGTGTTTTTGTTGAGGAGGAGTAATCCAAAAGGACTGAGCTTTTGAATGTTCAACAATATTGTATTTAATATACAACAGTGCATAAATGAGGTTGTTATTCCCAAATAAAAGAAACAACTGAACGGGAAGGAACCGAATAGGTGAAAACTTTTTTGCCTTGTTTTACCGAAAATGTTTTGTACTGATCGTCGTAATTGGTGAGGATAAGCGCCTTACTACCATTAGGGTTCATGATGGCAACTGCTTCGATGTTGGTGAGCGATTGGGCGTAAATATGTCCGATGCGGTGAGCGCCAGGCTGAATGACTTTGGTAAAATGAGCAATGGAGTAATATTCTTCATTGAAGGTAGGTTCGCCACTGGATTGATTGATGGTGATCACTCCGCGGCAGTTGGCGCATCCGTTGTTGGTGGGACCATAATTTTGATTCAAGGCCAGATTCCAGAGTAGTGCTGAGCGCGACCAATTTTTGGCCGTGCCGATAAAAATATTTTGCATATTCCAAATCAAATTGTCCTCGAAGTTGGTGGCCCAAGCACCTCCTGAAATTTCAGTAAAATGCAGCTCTTTGTCAGGATGGGCTTGATGAACAGCAGTCATAGCCGAAACACTGCCTGCATAAGCGTGAAAGCCACTTCCGGCAGTGTATTGGTTGGCTTGCGGATCGTTTAATATGCTGATAGAATAGGCCGTGTTGTCCCAGTTGTGATCATAATTGATGATTTTGGTTTGGATGTTGGCTGCTGCAAATTTTGGTCCCAGATGATCTTTGATAAAGTTGGCTTGTTCATCGGCTTGCATTTCCATACAAGGGTAAGCAGCAGTGAAATATAAGGGCTCGTTTTGCGGCGTAACATGCGTAATTTTAATACCATGTGCTTCCATTGCTTGGATATAGCGCACGAAATAGTCAGCATACACACTGTAGCAATCGGTGCGAAGTTTTCCTCCTTTGAGGCTTTGGTTGGTTTTCATCCAAGCCGGTGGGCTCCAAGGCGATCCCATCAACTTGATGTTGGGGTTGATGGTAAGAATTTCTTTTAATACCGGCACAACATCTTCAAGATCCCTTGATAAGGAGAAGTTTTCAAGCGAAAAATCTGTTGCGTTTGCAGGTAAGTCATTGTAGGTAAAATCGGAAAGCGAGAAGTCTGAAGCTCCCATGGTCAGGCGAAGAAATGAAATGCCAATGCCTTCGATAGGATTAAAAAGTTGATTCAAAATGGTTTGGCGTTGAGCAGTGGTCATCACCTTGTTCAATAAATAGGCCGATGAGCCGGTGAGGGCTGCACCATAACCATCTACTTCCTGAAAAAGAATGGTGGTATCCACGGTAAGCAAAGGCCATTCATCCGGCACAGTGCTCCGAATTGAAAGCTCGCCTTCCTGGCTCAGGAGCTTGATTTTGTCGCCTCGGGTGAGCCATACCTGCGCTTTACCGAGATCGGGAACGATGGGTACAATGGGTTCGTTGGGGCTTTCTTTGCCTTTACAGTTTTGAAAAAGAAGCAAGGAGAAACTGAGAAAAAAAATCTTTGTAAAATTTGTAAAGCGCATGATATGATAATGTTATGTGGTGATGAATAAAATAAAACAGGCGCAGGATTAGACTCCTGCGCCTGTTTTATTGAGAATTTTAGTAGCCTTCGTTTTGTACGAGCTTAGTGTTTTTATCCAATTCGGCTTGCGGTATAGGCCAACGCAATCTGTTTTCGGTAACCACATAGCCCAGTGAAGTTCCGTTGGGACCCTTCACGTTGTTCATCACTTCAATGGCTCTGCCTGTTCTAAGGAGGTCGAACCAGCGATGGCCTTCAAAGACGAGCTCAAGACGGCGTTCTTTTTCAATCGCCAGTTTCATGTCGGCTTTGTTGGAGGCGGTGGTGTTGGGTAGGTTTACACGGCTACGAATTTGGTTGACCAAAGCAGCAGCGCCGGCGATGTCGCCATTTTCGTTCAACACTTCAGCTTTGAGCAAAATAATATCTGCCAAACGCAGTAGAATGAAGTTTTGCGGACTTGGACCGGTAATGTTGCGGTATTTGTTGATGAAGGGGAAAGTGATTTGAGGCCAATAAGGGTCGGACCATTTTCCTGAGACATCTTGAAAATCAATAGAAGCATTTTTTCTGATCAGGTCTTGTTCGCTATCGAATGTTGCCACGAGGTCGTTGGAAGGAGTGTTGAATTTCTTCCATTCGAGGCCACGAAACATACTGGCACCCCAGTTTCCGCTTGAGGGCGTTCCTTCGTAGTTGATTTCAAAAATGGCTTCCGATGAGTTTTCGTGGGCGTTGTCCCAAAGCATATCGTATTCTGGTAATAAAGAGTAACCTCCGGCAAGAACAGCATCACAGTATTGGCCCACTTTATCCCATTGCACGGGTTGCATGGTGGCATACACCTTTGCTAACATGGCGTTGGCGTTGCCTTTGGTAACATAACCTTTGTGTGGTGCCGACACCGGTGCATGTGCCAAAGCCAGCTCAAAGTCGCTGATGATTTGTTCATACACCTTTTCCAATGGTGCTCTGGCAGGGAAAAGCATAGGATAAATTTCGGGTAACAACTCAATGCTTACTGTGGTTACCTCTTGCAGTTGCAAGGGGATGTCGCCCCAAAGGCGAACAGCTTGGAAATAAATGAATCCACGAATCCAAGCAGCTTCTGCTTTAATTTGCAATTTACGTGCTTCGTCAACACCGGGAGTTGCGTCAGCATTGTTGAATACCGAGTTGGCTTTGCCGATGGTGGCATAAAGGTATCGCCAGTCGCGGCTCACATTTGCGTTGGTAGCATCAATGGTAAACTCGTCAATTTGAAAATTGTCGGGGTTGTCGGCGCCGGCATATGCATCGTCGGATTGGGCATCGCCGTTTACAAAATAATCGAGCGAGAAGTATTCATTTCTAAAATCGTCATAAACACCCGACAGTGCAGCTTCTAACTCGTAGGCGTTTTTATACAGCAATGAATCAGCAGAAGTGTTTGTAATAGCAATGCCTTGCGAAGCCGGTTTAAGGTCGAGAAACTTTTCGCAACTGCCCAAACCGAGGGTTGCGATCATCAGGAGGAAGATATAATAATTATTTTTCATGGGATGTAGCATTAAATTTCAACATTTATACCAACAATAATCGAGCGCGATTGCGGATAAGTACCGTAATCAATACCCATTTCAACCGCACTGTTTCCAAAAGCATTTACTTCGGGATCGAAGCCGCTGTAGTTGGTCAGGGTAATCAAATTGCGTCCGGTTACATACACCGACAAATCTTTGATGAACTTTATTGTGGAGTTTTTCGACAGTATGCTGTAGGACAAAGTTACCGATTTCAAGCGCACATAAGAGCCGTCTTCAACAAAGCGTGATGAGTTCCTTACATTGTTGATGTTGCCTGCTTTGGGAATATCGGTCATATCGCCCGGATTTCTCCAACGGTCTAACACGCTCACCGATTGGTTCTTGCTGTCAAACATTCCTTCAAGGTCAATGCGGGTGGCATTGTAAATGTCGTTCCCGTAGCTGCCTTGGATAAAGAAGTTAAAATCGAATTTTTTGTAGCTGAAGGTGTTGGTTAAACCAAAAAAGAACTTGGGCTGAGGGTTACCAATCACAGTGCGATCACCGGTATCGAAAATGCCATTGTTGTTCACGTCTTTGTACTTCATGTTTCCCGTTTCAGGATCAACGCCATCGGCTATATAACCATAGAAGCTACCTAAAGGAAGTCCTTTTTTGAGGATGGTTGCATCTTGGTTGTTGCTGTATATTCTGCCAAAGAAATACACATCGGTGTATTCGAGGTCGGTTACTTCGTTTTTATTGAAAGCCATGTTAAAGTCGGTGGACCATTTCCAATTGCGATCAACATTGATGGTGTTAATGTTAAACTCAACGCCTTTATTTTCGGTTTTTCCGGCATTGGTCATGATGGTATTGATGGGCAGTGAGCTCGAAAGTTGAACGTTTAGCAGCAGGTCATCAGTTTTTTTGATGTAGGCATCAAAGTTGACTGTAACGCGATAATCAAACATGCTCAAGTCGAAACCGATGTTGGATTGGGTTGTCGTTTCCCAACGCAGGTCGGGGTTACCATAGGAAACTTGAACAGCCGATGGGCCTGCCAGCGGGTTAGCGGTTTGGGTTCTATAATAGGAAACCAAACCATATCTTGCGTAGTTCGGAATACCTTCTTGGTTTCCGTTTTTACCCCATCCTCCACGGATTTTAAGATCGTTCACAAAGGTTAATCCCTGCATAAATTTCTCTGAAGAAATCCTCCAAGCCGCTGAAAATGAAGGCATAAAACCCCATTGATTGGCCAATTTAGATGAGCCGTCATAGCGTGCACTCATGGTAAAATAATATCTGCCATTGTAATCATAAGCCGCTCTTCCGAAGAATGAAGCCAGAGCCCATTCGTTAATTATGGTTGATCCGGTAACGTTGTTGGCCAAATTGAGGGTCGTAATGCTCGCATCGTCAGGGAAGTCGGTGCCATATACATAGCTGCTGTTTCCTTTGTATTTTTGAATACTGCTTCCACCCATTCCATTAATGCTGTGTTTGCCAAAAGTTTGGTTATACGTGATCGTGTTTTCCCATAAAACTGTGGTGTGGGTGGTTTTGTCGGAGTTGCCGATACCGTTGTTAAGGCGGCCATTGACAGTGCGAAAAGGATCGAGATAATAATCCCATTGATGGGAGAGAAAGTCCAAACCGAAGTTGGATCTGAAGGTCAGGTTTTTAAGCAGCTTTACGTCAGCGGCAAAATTTCCAAATATTTGATTGTCAATGGATTGTTGATCAGGCCCTTCCATATAAGCCACAGGGTTTTCCCACGAAGGTTGGAACGGGTTGGGATCAAACCAGCCGCTTCCATCTTTTTTATAAATACCAAGGAAAGGAGGGGTGTTGAGCGCGCTCATGATTACGCCACCGCGGCCTGAACTGGCATTGTCGGGGGTGTCTTTGGTGTTGAGGTTCATCAAATTGATGCTGGTCGAAAATTTGAGCCAGTCGTTCACCTCATTGTCCAAGTTGATACGTGATGAAATGCGGTCGAAGCGCGCAGGCTTTACAATACCCTGGTCGCTCAGGTAGTTGATAGAGATAAAATGTTGCATTTTACCGTTACCTCCAGAAAAAGAAACTTGGTGCGATTGTGTATTGCCTGTTCCAAAAACAATGTCTTGCCAGTTGTTGAAGGCGGTTTGCGATGGATCAAGACCTCCCGGGAGTATGCTTCCCATCAGTTCACGATATTGTTTGGTGTTGAGCACATCAATGGTTTTTCTGATGTCGGAAAAACCATAATAGGCATTGTAACGCACGCTTGTTTTGTTGTTTTCGCCGCGGCGGGTGGTGATAATCACAACGCCATTGGCAGCTCGTGCACCATAAATGGATGAGGCAGAGGCGTCTTTGAGTACACTCAAGCTTGTAATATCGCTGGGGTTGATGCCTCTGATGTCAGTGGTTGGAAATCCATCCACCACATACAATGGTTCGTTTCCAGCAATGGCCGAAGTGGTTCCACGTACCCTTACCGAGAGCTGTGATCCGGGTTTGCCCGAGGGCTGCACGACCTGAACGCCGGCGGCTTTGCCTTGTAGTCCTTCGGCAGCGGAGATAAGGTTTCTGTTTTTTAATGCTTTTTCATCTACAACGGCTACCGCGGTCGAGAGGTCTTTCTTTTTTTGTGTGCCATAGCCAATAACAACCACCTCGTTGAGGGATTCGATGTTCTCGATGAGGATAATGTTGAGCTTGTTTTGGCCTTTAGGGTCAATGGTTTGCTCGACGAAACCGATATAAGAAAATTTAATCAGTTCGTTGTTGAGGCTGATCTGAAAGTTGCCGTCAAAGTCGGTGGTGGTGCCAATGAGCGTTCCTACCAACTGAACATTGACACCTGGTAGTGGGCTTCCGTTTTCGTCTTTTACAGTACCGGTTACCATGCGCGATTGCGCGAAAACCGAAACTGTTAGGAGGCTAAAAACCAGCAAAGTAATGAGTTTACGAAGTTGCTTTTGCATCTGTGCTTTTATTAACGTTTAGTTTTTTAGAAGGTAAAAAAAAACCAAGGACAAACACATGGCCCGTCCTTGGCTTTTAAAGTTTTAGAATCTATCTTTCTAAGATGGCATTCCAAGCGGCTGAACCGTTATGGTCAACTGAAATGTCAACTGAAATGAGGAGGTATTCTTTGGTTGAACTTTTAGCATAACCTACAACTTCGTAGCGGTTAACAGAGTTTCCACCGTTGGGTGGATTAGCACCGTCAACGTTTTCACCGCCGTAGTATCCTTTCATGAAACCGATAAA
Source organism: Bacteroidota bacterium (assembly GCA_023396415.1). Taxonomy (GTDB): domain Bacteria; phylum Bacteroidota; class Bacteroidia; order Bacteroidales; family F082; genus JALNZU01. Next base: position 4,542 of record JAEWWJ010000023.1, on the reverse strand, counting down.
GGCAGCACGTGTTGCACTGTTGGTGAGTTCGATGATTGGACGGCTGTCGGCTGTTGCAGGTGTAAAGGTATAGGTGTGCGCATCGGCACCTAAAGCACTTCCGAAGAAGGCACCATTGCCACTGGCGGCAATGTCAGCATCGGAAATACATCCGTTTGTGCCACCGAAATATCCGTCATTGCGGGTAGAACCCTTGGTGTCGTAGGTGTAAACTCCACCTGCGGCAAAAGTAAATTCGTCATCAACTATGCATGACCAATCATCGCCGGTACCTACTTGTGATCCGTCTAAGAATGAAAGAGGAGTTTGCCACCATCCGCCATCGCCGATACCGGGACCTACAGAAATTGCTTTATCCATTAAGCTAACTTTCCAAGGAGCTCCTTGCAGAAGTTCGTCGGTTAAAGCAGTTGTTGAAAGCAAAATGTTTTGTGTGGCAGTGGCTGTTCCAAGATCATTTACAGCGGTTAAGCTAACTGTATAGAAACCATCTTCGGCATAAGTGTGGGTTGGGTTTTCTTCAGTAGAAGTGCTTCCATCACCAAATGCCCAGCTGTAGCTGTTGGCGAAGTTAGAGTTGTTGGTGAAGCTAACTGTCAATCCATCAATCGAAGTTGAGAAAGAAGCTGCCGGTTGATTACCCGGAATTGGTGGTTCGTCGGCCGGATTGTCATAATGAACCAATACAAATCTCCAATAACCTCCCGGTCCCGGATCAGCTGCATTAAATTTATATTCAGCCTCAACGATAAGGGTGTCGGTTGTGCCTTCGGTTAGGGCAATGACGTTATATTTCACGCTGGGTTGTGGAACCATGTACTCAAGGTCGGTTCCCACTTTTGATAATCCGATGTATGCGCCGTTACCCACTGTTTCGAGAGTTGGTGTGGCACCGGGGGTGAGAACGAAAGTGTGATTTCCGCTGGCCCATGCCGAAACATCTACGCCATCTTTATTAAGCATTGGCTCGTTGGTTGAAGCACACATATTGTTTGATCCATCAGGATAAACTGAACCTTCGGCCCAATAATCACCATGATCGTTGAAAACCATGCTGCCATCGCGACCAAATGTCCATTCGTCGTTTAGCATACAAGTGCGGATGGCCAACTCATCGTTGTTGCGACCAACAGCCCACCATATTTCGTTACGGGCAATTGGACCTACTTCTAATGGATATCTACCTGTGGATACATCGCGTAACAATTTCCATGTTTTGCTTGTTTCACCTACCAGAATGGTTAGCATTTGGTTAGGATCGGCAATGGTAACTTTAGTAGTGTAAACATCGGTCACTTTACCGTTGAGCGAAGTTGCAGTAAGGGTTACATTATATTCGCCTATGTTTGCGTAAACGTGAACCGGATTGGTCTCGGTTGAGACAGCCGATCCGTCGCCAAAGTTCCAAGACAAAGCTGAGAAGTTTTGCGATTCGTTGGTAAAGGCAACTTTTTTGAAATCGGCAGCATCAACTTTAAAGGTGAAGCTGGAGATGACATCCGGGTCCGGATCGTCCTTTTTACACGAGGTAAAAGGCACCAATAGCACAGTTAACAGCAGTACTAAACTGAATCTAAGTGTTTTTTTCATGACTAAAAATTTGTGGTTAATAAATGGTGAATGTTAATTGATTAAAGAATTATTTAATTAGTTAATGATTTGTTAAAACAATGAACTATCAAAAATAGTATTTTTAATTGAATTGCAAATTTTCTTCTATTGAAATCATTGATTTCAAATTTCCAACACTGAGCGTAAAATCACCTTTTTCAAGGAGCCACTGGTTGTTTAAACCTGTGAAGGCTAAGTTTTTAGCCGGTATTCTGAGGGTTACGGTTTGTGTTTCTTGTGCTTTCATCATCACTTTTTCAAATGCCCTCAAACGTTTAACGCTGGGCGTGAGCGAAGCGAAGTGGTCGGCACTGAATAGCTGCACCACTTCTTTTCCATCGAATGAAGAGTTATTCCGCATTTCAATGGTTGCAATGATGGTGTCTTGGGCAGTATATTTGGCTTTATCTGTGGCGAGCGAAAGGTATTCAAAATTGGCGTAGCTCAACCCAAAACCGAAATGGTATTGTGGGTTGTATTGCGTTCCGGTGGGGGAGCCGGCAATTTCGAGTTGCTCTGCATGTTTGATATAGTAAGGTTCGAGGCTGTTGGGGAAACGTGGATAGGTATAGGGTAATTTCCCACTGGGGTTTACATCGCCGTAGAGGATGGAAGCTAAGGCTTGCCCGCCAAAATTGCTTGGCAAATAAGTTTGAATGATGGCTTTGGCCAGAGGCTCAATAGGGCTTATGATCCTTGGACGTCCCTCGGCCAACACCAGTACTACTGGTTTTCCGGTGTGTGCGGCAACTTTTACCAATTCTTGCTGGTTGCTTGAAAGGTACATATCTTCTAGATCGCCGGGTTTTTCAGTGTAGGAATTTTCGCCGATACACAGTACTATGACATCTGCTTTTTGTGCTGCTTTTTCAAACTGCTTTAAATCGTCAACCAGCTCGGCTTTATAATCGGCAGATTGGTCATAGCGCACACCTTCAAATAGGGTTACGTTGGTAGCTGTGGTCGCTTTTGCGGCTATAGCTTCATAAAAAGTGTCGAACCCTTCGGTGAATTCATCCACCAAATTGCCTTGCCAGCTGTAGCTCCAGCCTCCGTTGAGCGGTCGTAAGCTATGGGCTGCAGGGCCACCGACAAGTATTTTCGTGCCTTTGGAAAGTGGTAAAATTTGCTGATCGTTTTTTAACAAGGTGATGGATTCTTCAGCGGTTTTACGCGAAGCTTCGGCAAACTCAGCAGAACCAAAGAGCGGATAATCTTCGCGTTGGGTGGTGGGTTGATCGAAAAGTCCCATCTGGAATTTAACTCTAAGTATGCGGGTTACTGCATCGTCAATGCGCGACATGGGCACTTCATTTTCGTTCACTAATTGAATGAGGTTTTCAGTGAAATTGAAGTTGTAAGGCACCATAGCCATGTCAATGCCTGCGTTGATGGCGAGTTTTACAGCTTCTTTTTGTGTTGCAGCAATTTTATGACGTGTGTGCAGGTATTCGATATCTGACCAATCGGTGATGGCAAAACCGGTGAATCCCAATTCTTTTTTGAGCATATCGGTTAAAATTTTCGCATTGGCATGAACAGGTAAGCCATTGATTTCACCCGAGTTCACCATCACTGTCATAGCACCGGCTTCGATGCCTGCTTTGAAGGAAGGGAGGTGGTATTCGCGCAGTTTATTTTCGGGAATCCATGCCGGCGACCGGTCTTTGCCGCTCAATGTATGTGAATAGCCAAGGTAATGTTTCAAACAAGCTGCCACATAGAGCGGGTTTGAGAAGTCGTTGTCAGGACCTTGAAGGCCACGGATAAGGTGCTTTCCCATTTCGGAAGCCAAGTAGGGGTCTTCACCAAAGGTTTCCCATTGTCGGGGCCAGCGGGGGTCAACACCAAGGTCGAGCACGGGCGAAAAGGTCCAAGGCACACCTGCAGCGCGGGTTTCATAAGCTGTTATTTCTCCTGCTTTTACCAAAAGTTCTGGATTCCAGGTGGCGGCCATCCCAATTTGTTGAGGAAAAAGGGTGGCTCCATCCACATAGCTGGCGCCATGAATCATGTCGAGGCCATACAGCATTGGAATCTTTAATCGGCTGTTTTCCATGGCATAACTTTGAATGGAATTGACCAAATTGTTCCAAAACTCGGTGTTTCTTGCCCTGTTGTTGGCCGTGTTGAGAATGGAACCCACTTGGTATTTCACAAAAGCGGCTTTCATGGTTTCGGGATCGAGTTCAACAGGCTCATAGCTCATAAAAGCGTTATCGCCTTTGGTCAACACGTCGAGGGTAATCTGTGTCATTTGCCCAACTTTTTCTTCTAAAGTCATGGCTTTCACCAATTCAGCAACTTTTGCTTCGGTTTCTGAATCGGTTTTTGGTGTGGTCACTTGGGGTTGCTGTTGGCATCCAAAAATGACCAGCGACATCAACAGAAAAGCTGTAAGTTTAATTTTCATGGTTTAAATTTCGTGTACTGTTAGAAATAAGGTTTGTAATTCTTGATTTATTCGATGGGTTTAAAAACGCGGACGTAGTCAACCTGCATGGTTTGCGGAAAAACGGTTGTTGCATCAGGATAGCCCGGCCAGTTGCCTCCCACAGCTACATTCATGATAAAAAACTGGGGCAAGCGGAAAGCTTCAAAATTGACTTCATCATCTTTCAGTTCAAAAAACAAATTGTAATCAACGTACCACTTAATGCCATATTCGCTCCAAACGATGCTGAAAACATGAAAGTTGTCATTAAAATTTTCTGCTCCGGTAAGGTTGTAGCTATCACCTTTGTACCGGTGTCCGCTGTTGTTGTAGTGCAAGGTGCCATGGGTTGTTTTTGGCTCATGGCCAAGGTATTCCATGATGTCAATTTCGCCGCAGCGCGGCCAGCTCACTTGCGAAATGTTGTTTCCCAGCATCCACAATGCCGGCCAAATGCCTTTTCCGATAGGCATTTTTGCTCTAAAATCAATTCTTCC
>JAEWWJ010000073.1 GCA_023396415.1 Bacteroidota bacterium | reverse complement strand
ACCTTAGTCTGCGAACTAAAACGCCTTCTGTGGCCGTTATACACGACCTTAATTTTGAGCACTTTCCCGAAGATTTGCCTTTTGCTCCGCGACTGCATTACCGTTGGTTTTTTCCACGTTATGCCCGCAAAGCAAAGCGAATTGCAACGGTTTCTAATTTTTCAAAGGATGATATTGTTGCTTTATACGGCGTTGATGCCGCCAAGGTTGATGTGGTATATAATGGTGTTAGTGAAAAGTTTGCACCCTTGGCTGCGGCCGATATCGAAGCTACACGGCAGCAATATGCTGACGGCAATCCTTACTTTTTGTTTGTTGGCTCGCTGCATCCACGAAAAAATTTGGCCCGATTGTTTGCTGCCTACGATTTGTTTTGTCGAAACGCAGGCCCATCAGTGAAACTTGTTGTGGTGGGCGAAAAAAAATGGTGGACCGACCCCATTCGTGAAGCCTATGAAGGCATGAAGTTCAAAGATGATGTAATTTTTTGTGGACGATTGGAATCTGCAGCCCTGCATCGGGTTACTGCTTCAGCCCTGGCCTTAACGTATGTGTCTTATTTTGAAGGTTTTGGAATCCCTATTCTCGAAGCCTTTCGCTGTGGTGTTCCCGTAATCACCTCCAACGTAACCTCTATGCCCGAAGTGGCTGCCGATGCCGCGCTGCTTGCAGATCCTTTCGACATTGAAGCTATAGCCAGAGCCATGGAAGCAATGGCCGGAAATGCCGATCTGCGCCAAGAATTAATTGCAAAAGGACTGCAACGCTCCGCTTTTTTTAGCTGGGATGGTGCCGCCTATCGCCTCTGGAACTGTATCAAAACTGCTATAAATGACACCGATGAATCAACAGCAAGCGAAAATTCTAATCCTCGGGGCCGGCGGTCGTGAACACGCCCTCGCTTGGAAACTCAAACAGAGCAAGCATCCCCACAAGTTATTCGTAGCCCCCGGAAACGCCGGAACAGCAGCCGTGGCCACCAACGTGCCAATTGATGTGACCGATTTTGTTCAAATCAAACATTTTTGTGTCGAAAACGAAATTGCAATGCTGGTCGTTGGGTCCGAACTCCCTCTTGTAGAAGGAATTACCGATTATTTTCAAAACGATCCGATGCTTCAAAAAATCGCTGTCATAGGGCCAACGCAAAATGGGGCAATGCTCGAGGGCAGCAAGGCCTTCGCCAAGGCGTTTATGCAGCGCCATCACATTCCTACGGCGGCCTATCTTGCGGTAAAGGCCCATCAAATAGACGAAGGAATGCGTTTTCTTGAAACGTTGAAACCACCGTTTGTTTTAAAAGCTGATGGTCTTGCCGCCGGAAAAGGGGTTGTCATTCTCGCTTCGCTCGATGAAGCCAAGGCCGAGTTGCAAGCCATGCTCGAAGGTAAGTTTGGAAAAGCCTCCGATATGGTGGTCATCGAAGAGTTTTTGCAAGGCATCGAACTGTCGGTTTTCGTACTTACCGATGGGAAAAATTATCAGCTGCTGCCCTCGGCAAAAGATTACAAACGCATTGGAGTGAACGACACAGGTCCCAACACTGGTGGAATGGGCGCCGTTTCGCCTGTGGTGTTTGCAGATCGGCATTTTTTCGACAAAGTGAAGGAGCGAATTATTTTGCCAACGATTCAAGGGCTTAATGAGGAGCAGATTGACTATAAAGGATTTATTTTTATTGGGTTGATGAATGTAGCGGGAGATCCGTTTGTGATTGAGTACAATGCCCGTCTTGGCGATCCCGAAACCGAGTGCATCCTTCCACGCATTAAATCGGATTTTTTAGATCTGTTGCAAGCATGTGCCGATGGTCGTTTGGACCAAATTCAGGTCGAAACCGATGAAAGAGTCGCCGTTACCGTGATGCTCGTTTCGGAGGGCTACCCCGGCGAGTACAAAAAAGGACGGTTGATCGAAGGGCTGAACCAAGTGAGCGATTGCGCTATTTTTCATGCCGGAACAAGTCTCGACATTGTTACAGAAAAAGTGAAAACAGCCGGTGGAAGAGTAATTGCCGTCACGGCTTTAGACAATTCTCTCGAAATGGCACGTACCACCGCTTTTTTAAATGCCGAACGCATCACCTACGAAGGTCGCTATTATAGAACTGACATTGGTACCGATTTGTTGAATTACAAACCAGCTTAAGAATTTCGCGATGATTCGGTTTTTGCGTTCGAGTTTTCTGGCCCAATACATGTTGATTGTAGTTACGGCTGCCCTTCTTTGGCTGCCTTCCCTTTTTCTTGCACCGGCAGCGGTTGTGGCAGGCAACCACTCGCCAATATACAACTTCTTCTACCCTTATTTCCTTCTTTATCCGCAAGTTACTATCATTTTTGCGTTTTTGTACCTGCTCTTTCAAGCGTTTTTGTTCAATCAAATTCTGGCTTCACACCACATCATCGGACGCGTTTCTTCGTTAGGAACCTTCGTTTTTGTTGTTTTGATGAGCCTCTCGCCCGATCAAACGGTCATGTATCCGCTGCTGCTTGCCATGCCTTTGGTTTTATTTGCCATTTCGGTGATGTTTAAAATGTATGAGCACACCAGCAACGAACTTTCCATCTTTAATGCTTCTTTCTTTATTGCTTTGGCCTCTATGATTTATTTCCCGCTGGCAGTGCTGCTGTTGTGGGTTTTTATAAGTCTTTTTGTTTTACGCATCATCAATTTGAGGCTGTGGATCATTCCGTTGATTGGATTTCTGGTTCCCTACCTTTTGTTGGCAGTGGTGTATTTTATGCAAAACAAACTGTTAGGACAAGCAAAAATGTATCTCAGTTTACCTGCTTCATTTCATCTGACCATACCCGAAGCTACTGCCTACAGCTGGGTTTCGTTGGCTTTGCTTGTATTGATGTCATTAAAGGCTATCAGCTTATCATACAGCAGTTTGGTTGATAATAACATCTCCATCAGAAAACGAAAAGCCCTTATGAATGTGTTGTTGATGATTGGAATTTTGCCTTTGTTTTATGAGCATGGCACTTTAATGCAGCGCTTGGTGGTGTTGATTCCTTTGGCGGTTTACTTGGCTTTTAGCTACACTTTTATAAAAAAACACTTTACTGCACAACTGTTTTTGGCGTTTTTATTGGCCACCGCTCTGCTCAACAACTATTACGTTTTGCTGCCATGAGTGTGCTGCAAGCTTTTTATCAGTCGCAGCAGCTCGAAGCCGGTCTCGATGAAGCCGGACGTGGGTGTTTGGCCGGACCTGTGGTGGCAGCCGCGGTAATTTTACCGCCCGATGCTGATCATCCGCTCCTCAACGACTCTAAAAAGCTGACAGAAACCAAAAGAAATTTGTTGCGAAATTGGATTTTTGCACACGCCCTATCCTGGGGTATCGGTAGTGCTTCAGTGAATGAAATTGATGAAATCAACATTTTAAACGCTTCTTTTCTTGCCATGCACAGGGCTGTAAGCCAACTTGCTGTCATGCCTGAGTTGCTGCTTGTTGACGGCAACAGATTTAACGATTATCCCCATATTGCCCACCAATGCATCATTGGCGGCGATGCCTTGTTTCGGTCCATTGCAGCGGCTTCCATCCTCGCCAAAACCGAACGCGACCTTTTAATGATGCGGATGCACCAACAGTTTCCGGTGTATAACTGGCAGCGCAACAAAGGCTATCCTACCAAAGAACACAGGTTAGGCATCACAAATTTTGGAATTACGCCTCACCACCGCCGCTCGTTCAATATGGGGGTGCAGTGCAAGCTCGAATGGTGATCTGCAAAGTGACTTCAAACGGATTTTAATCAACAGATGCTGTTTTTGTTGGTCCATTTATCCTTATTTTTGACCATAAATAAAGATTTGTGAGCGCCGACCTTTTTTTGGCAATAAAGTTTATGGATAAAAACATTTGATGGCATGAAACGGATTCTCTGGTTTACGGCACTGGCAGCAGTGGTTGTTTTTGGAGCTTTGTTTGTGGTGAAAACCAGCTTACAACCCAAAGACCCTTATGATGCCGTTCCGCTCAATGCTACTTTAATCCTCGAATTGCCTCAAACCGGAAGTCTGTTTCAACAAATAGAAAATGAAACTGTTTACTGGCCCGAAGTAAAGGAAATTGATTTTTTTAAAGCATTGCGAAACGATTTGTCAACTTTTGATAGTTTACTCATTTTTCATTCAAAGGAGTTTCGCGACAATTTTGCCCTTTCACCTTCATTGTGCGTGATGCTCGAAAACGACGGGGAGTATGGTTTTGTGGTCATCCTGAAAGTGGACAACGGAATTCATATGTACGACATACCACCTATGGTGAGGAAGGCTTTTGGAGTAAATGTTGGTGTGATAGAACGCGATTTTGGAAAATACACCACGGCAACTCTTGTTGACAAGCGCAAGAATGGCCAGTGGAATTACTGCATCACCAATGGTTTGCTCATTGCCGGCTACGACCGAAAAAGCTTTGAATCGGCTTTGCTTCAGCTGGAGAATCCAGAAAAGTTGCAGGTGCAACCCGGTTTTAGCCGCCTAAAAGCTACCGGTGGTAAGCAAGCCAACGCCTATGTATATCTCCAACCCGATCGCTTGCAGCCGCTGCTGCAAAACAACGCTTCTGATAACTATAAAACGATTGCCGCCTCACTCGCCCAAAGGGCCGGTAGCTGGGCTTCGTTTGATATCGCATTAAAAGCCAATGAATTACTGCTTAATGGCTTTGTTTTGCCACGAAAAAATGATATGCTGGCGGCTTTAAGCAGTCAGCAACCCATTGCGCCCACTTTGTTTGGGGCGATTCCTTTTGATACCCGCCTCTTTTTGCATTTTGGCTGGAGCAATTTGAATGATGCTCTGCCTCATTTTACTGATTCAGCGCGTGTAAATGCACTGTCAGCACATGCACAACTCGATCTAAATCAATATTTTGTGCAGCAACTTACGGGCGAAATGGTGCTTGGGTTTAGGCCGGGTAGTAAAGACGATAAGGTGTTTTTTGTTGCCGCATTAAAAGACAGTGTGTCCATTCACAATGCTTTGGAAGCCCTAAGTAGGCCTTTGGAGGGAACGCAAGTAAGAAGGATTTATGATCCATTGGTTTCTAATATGTTGCCAACGCTATTGGGCTCGGCGTTTAGGTCTATTTTTGACTTTCATTATGTGATTTTAGATAATTATTTGATTGTTGGTAACAATGTAGCCTCAGTGGAACAGGTTTGGCATTTGAATCAAATAGGACGTAGCTTGGCCAACAACGAAAACTTTAAAGCCTTTTCTGATCATTTAAGCAATACCGGCAATGTGCTCTTGGTGGGTAATATACGCGAAGGCCTCGACTTGCTCAACTCTTTTTTCGATACCCGATTGGGATACCACATCAACCGCAACCGGCGACAACTCGAAAATTTTGAGGCTTTTGCATTGCAGTTTTCTGCCGCTGGCGAATTGGTTTATTCGAGCATGGCACTCAAATACAATCCCGATTATCAGGAGACCGGCTCAGTTTTATGGCAGGCCGCGCTGGATGCACCTGCCTCCGGATTGATTTCATTGGTGAATGAAGCTTCTACAGATAAAAAAATGATATTGGCCTTCGATGAAGAGAATAAAATGTATGCCTTTTCTGCCGATGGCAAACTGCTTTGGAAAAAACAGATCAACGGTACGCCATTGGGCGAGGTGCAAACATTCGCGCCTTCCAAAGGCAAACAGCATTTTCTGCTTTTCAACAGTACTAGTCACCTTTATGCTATGGATTTTGCAGGTAATCTTTTGGCCGGATTTCCGGTCCGACTAAAATCTGAAGCCACCAACAGTCTGTGTTATGCCATGGAAGGCGGAAATGGTCAGGGTCGAATATTTGTAAGCGCTTCTGATAAAAAAACTTACGCTTTTGATGTAAAAGGCAATGAGGTGAGATCGTGGGATCAGCCGCGCTCACTTGATTTTGTAACGCGTCCGGTGCAGCATTTTGCAGCCGGAAATATTGATTATGTGGTTATCACCGATGCCTCTAACGAGCTGCGCGTACTCAATTGGAAAGGCAACCAACGCATCAGCTCCAATGGAAACATCAATAAATCGCAAAATGCTGATTTCTATCTCAATAAAACCAACTCCAAGGGCGTGCTTATCTCTACAACTAAGGATGGTAAATTATTGTATATCAGTGGATCCGGACTTACATCTACTACTGATTTCGGTAATTATTCACCGAATCATTTTTTCCTTTATAGCGACTTTGATCAAAATAGGTCGAATGATTTTATTTATTTGGATGGAAAAACCATTCAGATTTTCGATCGTTTCCGAAAGCTGCTTTTCTCTCATACATTTAAAAATGAGATACATACGCGACCTGTTTTTTATCCGGTTAGCCGAGGCCGCCAACTGCTTTGTGTGGTGGATGACAGCGCGGAAGAGGTGTATTTGATTGATGAAAAGGGGAGGATGAGTATCAGCTCCGGCTTGCAGGGCGATTTGCCCTTTGTGGCCGGAAACTTACAGGGCAATGAGGATGTTTATCTCCTTTCAGCTACCGGAAAAAAGCTGATATGTTATCAAGTGTTTTGAGTTGAATTTTAGCTTTATAAAAGCCGTATTAGTTGGGAGATAGGAGTGAAACTTATCATAGGGTCTGCTGAAAAACTCAAGGAACCCTCGTTTAATATTGAATAATTCGGGTAAAGTATCTTACGCATATTCACGATCTATTATTAATGAATTGAATCGGCTTGGCACTGAAAAACAATGACTATAAAATATTGCTGAAAGCACTGCCTTTACTGAAAAACTCTCAATCGTATTGATGATTAGGCATAGGCTACTCAGCCCGGCCAATTTGACCAGGTTGAGTACTAAAATTATGCTTGCTATTCACGTTTGACTTGTGTCCATCAACCGTGTTCGTATGCGGTTTAGTCCGTAGCCTGTTTTAGCTTGGCCAAATTTGCCCTCGATTGGATTGCGTTCGCCCGGTCTTAGGTGATTTGACACTGCCGCTGGTCTGCCAAGTGGTTTGGCACTGAGCTTGATGTTCTTAAATTTGAGTGCTGCTCTGTTTGCGCCTGTGTAATGGATCATGTCGGCAAGCACTTCTTTGGGATAAAACCCGAATCTTTTGGTAGTAGTTTTCAATGTATTGCATCATTTGACTGCCTTCGTTGAAGTTATCCCAACTCAGTTGATCCAGAAAGCAAATCCCGTCTATCAGCTAAACGTGAATTTTGGCTCCAAACTCATCCTTAGCATGACTTTTGCCCCGCATGATGAGACGTATATGTGGCTGATGCATACTCACATTGCGGTGTTCGACACTATGTACCTTTTTATCGTACATCTGCTTTTTTGATTGTAAAGCGTGCTGATTATCAGTAAGTTTCTGTATTGTTTTGATTCAAGTGGGATGGTTGGATAACTGTCGAGCGGCCTGTTGATGATGGTTAGATTACGTCGAAGAAATCTCAACTGGCTGCCTACGGTTTTGCAGATAAGTTTACTGGATTTGTTTTTCATTTGGGCTGCTTGCAGGTATCGCTTTCTCGCTACTAAACGATAGGTACGTGGCTTTTCTTTGTGTACGCTGATATCATACAGATCATCAATAATCTGCTCTGATTTTTCCCTGGCTTTTGAAAGTAGATCCAAGTCTGTTGGAGAGGCAATGTCTTGCGGACAAGCCGTGGCATCCATGATCAGTTTCCTTTTGTTTTCAATTTTCCGGCTTTCATCTCCACCTGTATTTGCTGGGGTATTCTGCTTAGTATCAGTGTTTTTTTTCGTTTTGTGAATCAAATTTAGCTCTCTACATTACATTCCTTTCATTGATGGCATTCACCTGATCAATACCCAATCGCTTGCGAAAATCAAGTCAACGATGAAGCATCAAAAGGAGGTTCATCGGTGAAGCTGGAATAGCCAAGAAAATACTGCATATAGATGTTTTCTGATATCTGAGCCGTTGTTTCAATATCATCGAGATTATATAAGTGTTTGATAATGAGTGAGCAAATGATAACGCGCTGACTTAGTGCCGGGCTACCGTTTGAGGCTATAGGGTTGTTTTTGTGATAGGCTACATACCTCATCCCAAGGTATCAAATGAGCTAATACTACCCATCGGTTTTTAGGGTTGAGGGTTCGTTCAAATGGGGTCTCAAATCCGGCTAATGAAAGCTGTTTTGGACTCACTTATTTTAGAGTTACTGCACGCTTTTTATTGACTCTTTGCATAAGTCCCTGCATTTAATCCTTCAAAAATAGTCATAAATTTCTCATAAACATACGGTTGATAGTTTTTGAGTAGACCCTATCATAGGAACTAATAGCTGAGGTTAGCCGTAAAATCTATTTTCCTCGGCCTTGAAGTACAATCAACACAGTGTAAATCAAGATTTTAATGTCCATGGCAATGTTCATGTTCTCGATGTAAAGAATGTCGTATTGAAGCCTTTCAATCATCTCATCCACATCGGAGGCATAGCCGTATTTCACCTGTCCCCAGGAAGTAATGCCGGGCTTTACTTTTAGCAATAAACGATAGTGTGGGGCGCGTTTTACAATTTGATCAATATAAAATTGCCTTTCGGGGCGGGGGCCTACCAACGACATATCGCCTTTTAAAACTGTAAAAAACTGAGGAATTTCATCCAAACGCACTTTTCTGATGAAGCGACCAAAAGGAGTGATGCGCGGGTCGTTTTCTGAACTAAGTTGAGGGCCTGCTTTTTCTGCATCGGAATACATGCTCCTGAACTTGTGCATTTTAAATGGCTTTCCGCGCAGTCCAACCCGCGATTGACTGTAAAGAATGGGCCCTCGCGACGAAAGTAAAACCCCGCCGGCGGTAAATAAATACACCGGAAGAAGCAGAATTATAGCCATGATGGAAATCGCAACATCCATAATTCTTTTGAGTGATTGCTGCCATGCGGGCATTAAGTCAGGCGAAATTTGAATGAGTGGAGCATGCCATATCCCGCTCAATTTCACCGAACCAAAAAGAATATCTTGCATAATAGGAATGATTTTTATCACTACCGCGGTGTCTTCCAAATGCGCAATAATTTTGTCTATGGTGTCGGTCTCCGATCGTTCAATGGCAATGATAACTTCTTCAACATCATATTGTTCTACAATTTTTTTGATGTTTTGATAAGGCCCTAAATGGGGCAAATACTGTCCAATTTTGTAATCGTCCTTGTCGTACACACTCAAAAAGCCTACAAAAAGGTTTCCGGCCGAAAGTTCTTGTTTTTCAATGTCTTGATAAATCTTTAACGCGTTGCCGTTGCTACCCACAATCACGGTGTTAAAACCAATTTGTTTGTGGTGGATTTTTCTTACCGTAATGGAAGTCAGGATCAACCTGCCGGCATAGGTAAAGAGAAAATGCAGAACATAAAGAATTATAAATGACTGATAATATGACTTATAGGTGAGTATTACATCGTCTAAAATGGCTACAAAAAAAATAACTGTGACGCCAATCAACGTCATCACCAGCGTTTGTCCGAGTTCTTTTAGGCGGGCTTTTCGATAAATTTTACGGTAGGTTCCTACTATGGCGTAGAGCAACAGCCAGCCAAGAGGTATGAACAACAAGCCTGTCCAAAAATTTGGATCGTCAAAAATTATTTCAAATCGTTGGTGAAAGCTGGGATCTTCGGCTTGTTTCCTAAACACATAAAACAGAAACCAAGCCATTGTGGCAGCAATCCAATCGAGAAGTACATATTTGGTAACCTGTAATTTACGATTCATTACAATGCCTTTCTATAGATGACCTTGATGTTATCGAAATAATAATCAGACTGTTGGTTGCTTCCATTGTCCGACTCAAAATAGATTTTAAAATTGAGCGCAGTGGGATGCTCCGAAACCACCGGTCCCAAATTGATATAGATTTTATTCCAATTTTCGCTTTTGTTCACAATCACCAAAGGCATATACATGATGCTGTAGGGTAAATTAATGATGAGGCCTACGCCAAACTCACGGTTGCATTTGTAATCAAGTTCGAGCAGAACGGGTTTTCCCAATCCGGGCAGCTCATACGAGAAAAAAGAGGCCAACTGAAAGGCGGAATGTGCGGTGTCCAGATGCACCACTCCTGAAAAAGAAGAGTAGGGCGAAAGCCAAGCATCGGGATGGTTGGCCGGTGAGGTCTTTGAAATAGAAGTATCGCTGACGGCGGTCGTCTCAATGGAGGTGCCCGAACCTTCAAAATCTTCCATCCAAGCAAAGGTCAAATTGTCGTAATAGGTAGTTGTTGGCACAACAGTACTGACCGAATCGGGTACAAAATTGAAGTTTTTAATGTTGAAGGGCTTATAAAAAGGATAAGGTGCACGTGTAGCACCAATGCCGTTTAACTTGATTCCCGGCCTGATTTCAAGGTCTTGAATACCGCTGGTAAGCACCGGAAATGTAGCAGGAAGCTCATAAACACCTATCAGCTGATCATTGACGTAAACCCAAGCGTCGGTAATGTTGTGGGTGTTGCTGCCTTGCGTGACATAATCGGTGCTGAAACTGAAAGCCTCTACGCGAAGGTATGCAGGGACAGTTTGGTCGCCGTCAAATTTATTGCATGAAGCCAGCATTAAGCCCAGCGCTGCAATAAAAAGATACATGGACAATCGTACAGATTGGTGCATAGTTCGGTTTTGATCTTTGGTGTTTACACAACGATGGTTTTGCTTTGTATATTGTGCAAAAACAAGGATTTATTGTGCGGAAATCCTTGCGGCCGATAGGTTGAGTTTTTCAATAATTTGATGGGCAACCAGCAGCACTTTGTAGCCATCCTCGATGGTCACCATAGGGCTTTTGTTGTTGACAATGGCTTGGTAAAAACTTTCCAACTCGGCTTTAATGGCGTTGGTAGGCAACACCTCCGGGCGATCGAAACTAATTTGTCGCATTCCTTTTCCGTTACCCAAATCAATAACCATTGCCAGTGGGTTATCCGGTTCTTTTTCAATGGTTTGCATTTTAACGATTTCGGTAGTTTTTTCGAGAAAGTCAACACTGATGTAGGCGTCTTTTTGAAAGAAGCGTGTTTTTCGCATGTTTTTTAACGATATACGGCTGGCCGTGAGGTTGGCAACACATCCGTTTTCAAAGGCAATGCGGGCGTTGGTGATATCGGGGGTTTCGCTCACAACGGCTACTCCACTGGCGCTGATTTCGGAGATTTCTGATTGAACCACACTCAAAAGAATGTCAATGTCATGAACCATCAAATCGAGTACAACCGGTACATCAGTGCCACGAGGATTGAACTGTGCCAACCGATGGGTTTCGATAAACATGGGCTGATCAATAAATGGTCGGGCAGCAATAAAAGCGGGGTTAAACCGCTCAACATGACCTACTTGCACTTTTACTCCAGCCTCTTGGGCCATGTCAATAAGGGTGCGAGCCTGCTCCGGAGTGGCCACTATAGGCTTCTCCAAAAACACATGTTTCTTTTTTAACAAAGCCTGCGACGCACAATCGAAATGCGCTACGGTGGGGGTCACGATGTCAACAACATCTACGTGGTCAACCAAATCTTGGATGGTTTTAAACGCACGAATGCCAAACTCCTTTTCAACCTTACTGACGGTCTCGGGATCCGGATCGTAAAATCCAATCAACTCATAGTCAGATATTTGCTGTATGCAGCGAAGATGAATTTTTCCAAGATGGCCTGCGCCAAGAACACCTATTTTTAACATTTGCGATACTTTTTGCAAAGGTATCATTTTTTGGTTTTGAGTTATTGTTAACTTCGCAACGGACAAACAAAGAGCCCATCCAACTCATTTTAGTGTATATTTTTTCCAACTATTAATGCAAGATACATTTAGGCACAAGGGGTTGCGAAAGCAGCTCGTAGAAACCATCAAAAGCAAAGGTGTTAACGATGCCCAGGTTTTGGCAGCTATAGAGGCTGTTCCACGTCACTTTTTTATGGACTCATCTTTTCTTGAATTTGCCTACCAAGACAAGCCCTTTCCTATTGGTTCGGGGCAAACGATCTCACAGCCTTACACCGTTGCTTTTCAAACCCATCTTTTGAAGCTGCAGCGCGGAACAAAGGTGCTTGAAATTGGTACGGGTTCGGGCTATCAAGCCTGCGTGCTGGCCGAGATGGGAGCCAAAGTATTCAGTATCGAACGGCAGCGCAAACTGTTTGTAAAAACAAAAGGCTTTATGGAAACGATGCCATGGAAACCACAGCTTTTTTTGGGTGATGGCAACGAAGGGCTCCCCAAATTTGCTCCGTTTGACCGTGTTTTAATTACCGCTGCTGCTCCTGAAATTCCACCTTTGCTCATTGAACAGCTAAAAGTGGGTGGATTTATGGTGATTCCTCATGGCGAAGGCGAGGAGCAAATCATGCTCAGACTGACAAAAAATGAAGACGGAACGCTCAACCGTGAAGAGTTTGGCGTTTTTAGGTTTGTGCCTTTGTTGGGCAATATTGGAAATGATTAATTGAGTTTTGTAGCCATAAAAAAAGCCCCAAACCATGGTTTCGGGCTTTTTTAATTGAGGATGTTGCTATCCAACATCAGGCAACGTTATTATTGCAGCATGATTTTTTTAACTTCTATTTTGCCGGCCACATCAATTACCAACATATACATGCCTTTGCGCAGATGCGAAAGATCCAAACGTACAGAGGTGTCGGTCCATTTGTATTCATTGATTTTGCTTCCGTGAAGGTCGAAAATTTGAACTGTGGCTCCGTTAAAAATTTCATATCCACTGAATTGCAAAGTAACTTGTCCGTTGGTGGGATTGGGACTAACGGAAACATCAGCCCGCTTGAAGTTTTTATCCAAGCCAACAATGGGGTTGGCCGAAAAAACAACGAGGTTGCAGGCCACGTGCAGCTCAGGGTTATAGCCATCGTTGCAGTTGGAACAAGTTACGCCGGTAACACAATCGGGATGGTTCGGGTGACAGAGGTCAACATAGTTTTCGGCAAATTTGTAGCCTAAATTCACATTCCCACCTGCCACAAATGGATTCATATTGAAATCGAACCAGGGTGCAATGGAACCCGGACACCAGCCGGCGCGGTTGTAAAACCAAGTGCCATTTTGGGGTTGACAAGCATCAGGATTGGGGTTGCAGGTTTTCCAGTTGACTTGTGTAAATGTTTGTGCATCGTTCACCCAAATATGATGGGTGGCATTGTAAAATTCAGCAGCATTGCCGGTGTTTAAATCGCCCCATCCGTGGCCGGTCGAAACGAGCTTTAGAGTGGATGCCACTGCATTGTCTGGAAATGTAAAGGTAACATTTTCAACGGGTTGTAGGTTAGCGTAATCGCCAAAAGGATAAATGTCATGCCAAATATTATACACCGAACTGTACAAATGGTCAGGGGTGCCGGCATTGTAATTCAAGGTGATTTTGTAAACAAAACCGTTGTCGAGGGTTTGACAGCTGAACCTAAGTTTTATTTTTCCTTGTAGCAGCGACATATAATCGGTAAGATCAATGGTGTGTGAGCAGGCTACGCCGTAAGGTGTGATGTATCTGATAATCTCGAACCATCGGCCTTCGATACCCATGGCTTCAACGCTCGCTACTCGGTCCCACTCACCACATCCTCCTGTGGGGCAACTTACAGTCATGGTAGCAGTTATCTGATCAAAAGCGCCAACAAAGGAGGGTAGTTCAGCTTCAACCACTTGCGTAACATTGGAGGGATTGATCCACACATTTTCGGCGGCTATAACTGTTTTGTCTTCTACATTGGCCACAACATTTACAGTAACTTGTTGTGAAGATGATGCTCCAAAGTTGTTGGTAGTAACTACATTAATGGTGTGTGTGCCATAGGATGGCGGTGTCCACCAGCCGGTATAATGACTGTTTTGGTAATCATCTTTCGCATAGACGGTTTGGTTTCCTGATTCAAAACGTACACTTTGCACATGAAACAGCTCAGGGTAGGCAATGTTAACTACGGCTGAAAGCTGAATGGCTGCCAAGCTGGGCATATAAACATCGCCTGCCAAAGGGTTGCGGATATTGATTTCTGGAACGTGTGTAGCCGGATCAAGAGCCATAAAGCTATTCACAACGGGCACTGCCGGATCAAACTGGCTGTTGCCGGCTTGGGTTGCTTTAATGGTCACTTGTCCGCCGGTTCCTGTTAAGGTAACAAGGTTGCCATTTATGGTAGCCGGACCGGAGACAATTTCAAAGCTTACCGGAAGCCCTGAGGTGGAGGTGGCTTCAACAGTGAAAGGTGGATCGCTCACCAAATGGTTGGCAATCTGTGGAAATGAAATGGCTTGGTAGCTGGTGTTCAATGTTCCGTTGAAGTTGGAAGTTTCGCCGGTGAGTGCAAAATTCATCAGCTCTGCATTGCGTTCGGGAGCGCCCACTTCGCTGATCAGGTGGGTGATAGAGGTGTTGTCGCCTCCTGGAACGCCTTGGTTAAATTTATAATACAACTGCAAATTGGCTTCGGTTCCGGTGGGTTCGTTGGCCATGATGTCTTGAATATCTGTTGCATTAAGTGCTTTATTCCAAGCAGTTATTTCATCAACACGACCACCATATACAAAATTGAATCCTCCCAAAAGGCTTTTCCCGATTCCAAAGGGGGTGTTATCGCCTTGAAACAATCCAGAGGCTGCGCCACTGCCTTTGAGGGAGCCATTCACAAACAGTTTTACAGTAGTGACATCAAAAACCCATGCAATATGTTGCCACACCTGCGGAATGACCGTGTTGGCCGGCGAAACATACTCATGCAGTCCTGTGGTGGTTTTCAACCGACATTCAAGTACTCCATTGTTGAGCTGAATAAGATAAAACTCCGACGTTCCGGTACCCGAACGAAAGCCCATATAGCCTTGTCCGTAAGCCAGTTGATCGCAATAAAACCATCCTGCGATGGTCAGTTGGTTGGTGCCTGTAAAATACTGTGAGGCGTTGTTCAGCACAACAAAATCGTCCACTTTGTCGAAGTGAAGGTATTGGTTGGATTGTGCTTGCAGATTTTGCGGAGGGCTGAGCCATCCCATCGTGAGAAGCGAAAACAATAAAAGGTAGATTTTTTTCATAGCAGATCAGTTTTTAGGTTATTGATGAAGGGCTTTTTTTTGCTGTGTTTTTAGTTTGAATTGGACATCCACCAGATTTTGGTTTGAGGGCTATCGCCGCCTTGTCGGGCAATGGCTTCGTTCAGGTTTTGCGCGTTATATGCGGCTTCCGACGGTGGATAGGGCAATCTGAAATGTTGCAGTGGCTCTCCAACACGAGGTGTTTTTGTGCTGCGGCGGACGAGGGCGTAGGCTTGTTCGGGCTGCCTGAAGGCGTCAATCCATGCCTGTGTGTATATGAAAGCCAGCTTATCATCTTCGCTGCCGGCATTCCAAAAGCCCCAACGGCTTTGCACTGTGGCGGCATTGAGGAATTGAGGAATGTTGATCACTTCGTTGAAAGCAATGCCCGATGTAGGAAGTTTTGAGGCGGCGGCGCGCTGCAGCCACCATTCAACCGATGAGTTGATGCCGTTGAAATATTCGATCTCGGCTTGGGCTTTGTCTTCGGCTACACCTAATCCTCTAAAGTAAATTTCCGATTTGATATAATGTACTTCGGCACCTGTTATAAAAATGATGGGCATCTGGTCTTCATCACGGATGAGGAAATAATTGAAAGGAGAATAAATGTTGGTTTCGCCTTTGATGGCAAAAGCGCCCACCTGATCGCGATGCGAGCCATAAGGGATTCCTCCTGAAGGAGGGGTGTCGGCACTCGCAAGTTGCGGAAAGGCTCTCCATTTGTTGGCGTTGTTGGTTTCAAAAAAGATCATCGCACGTGGATCGTAAATACCGCTCCCATTGCTACTGTCGTTTGCTGAAAGACAACTCCATAACAATGAGCCCATCCTGAGGTTGTTGTGTTCGCGGAAAGACCAATTCAGGGCTTCGTGTTTGAACCCTGAAGCGGCAGGCCACAAACAAGCACTTTCGAGTTTTGGTGTAATAAAGCTATATCCATCCAGCACCGGCTTGTTGTTTTCCATGATGTCGCGGATGATTTCGCCTGCTATTTCAGGCTCTTTTTCAACCATTCTTAGGGCGTGACGTAAACGCAATGAATTGGATAGCTTTCTCCATTTCAATAGGTCGCCACTGAAAAATTTATCAAAAGGCGCAAAACTTTTAAAAGGCTCGGCAGCGATGGCTGAAGGGTTGATGTTTTTTTCGGCCCAGGCCAAATCGTCGAGAAGGCTGAGGTAGATGCTGCGTTGCGAATCATATTTCGGCCTCAGATAATCGAGGTTTTGAAAACCATAGCCGGCTTCGCTGTAGGGGATGTCGCCAAAAAGATCGGTGAGCTTGAAAGTTTTTAATGCCACCACAATTTTAAGCATGGCCTGCATATTGCGCAGCTCGGGAGTGGTGTCGTACAATGAAAAACGACGTTGCAACTCCCTGATCTCCGGCATAGTGGAGTAGTAGTTCGACCAGATATCTTCTGTTCCGAGGCTGTAATTGCCCCATGCCGCTTTGGTGAGAGCGGCAAGCTGGGTTTGTTTGTAGAGGATTTCGTTTTGAACGTAAAACATCTCATTTCCGGTGGGCACCAGCGACTGAATCACGTTGTTGAACAACGATCCATCGGTGGCAGTGGTAAAACCTTGCGGATTGGTGTTCAGATCGTCGAAGTCTTTGGTGCATGAAATTGCCGTTAGTAGAAGAAGAGCAAAAAATCCCTTGCTGAGGGTGTTTATTAGCCTGTTGCTTGTATTTATTTTGGGGTTCATATTGTTGCTGATTGAAGGGTGCATGTGGGTGAAACTAAAAACTGGCATTGATACTCATAATAATTGAACGCGTGCCGGGATTGGCGGCCCATTCAAAGCCTTGGGCATTTCCCGAACCCATGATCCCTTCGGGATTGATGTTGTCGGGCAGGGTTTTGTAAATGTAAAAAAGATCGCGTCCGGTAACAGAAAGGGTAAGATTTTGAAAAACCTTTGTTTTCTGAACCCAGTTTTTGGGCAAGGAATAGGCCAGTACAATTTCGCGCATCTTGATCCAAGTATTTTCGAGGATGCCCGGAGTAGAAACAAATTTACCCCAGCCACCGGCATTGGGCATATATTTGTAATAATAATGAACCACTTGAGTGTTGGGTGTGCCATCTTGATGCACCCCGTCGAGGATGATGCCTACGTTGCGCACGTTTCCTTCGGGATCGGTGTAGGGTAGGCCGCCACCTTCGCGCTCAATAAGGGTTTCGGGGCTTTGTCCTGTTTGCAAACCGATTACATACGAGCCGCTGTAAATATCGCCTCCCCATTTGGTGTCAATCAAAAAGCCCAATCGTAAACCGTTGTATTGTAGGCTGGTGTTCCAGCCGGCTATAAAATCGGGCGAGGCATTGCCAATAGGCACACGCTCGTCGGTGATCAAGTATTTCGTACCGGCATCGTTGACCACGCGTTTTCCGTTTTGATCGTAGATGTAATCGTAACCGCTGATGGTTCCATAGTCGTCGCCGGCTTGAAGCACCATAGCAGGGCCGTTTAAGCCCCAGATGTCGGCCAGCAAATAAGTTTCAGCGTCGCCACCCAAGCTTTCAACCCTGTTGCGGTTGCGGGCCAAGTTCAAGCCCGATTTAAGAATGAGTTTCTTGGTTTGGTAGGCTACAGTGTTGATGATGAGTTCGAAGCCACGATTGCTCACCACTCCTTCGTTGGTCATGATATTGGTTGCACCTGACGAAACCGGAATGGGGAGGTTGGGGATAATTTGATCGAATGAGTAGAGATAGTAATAGGTGAAATCAATGTCAATTTTATTGTCGAAAAGTCCCATATTAAAGCCTGTTTCATAAGCATTTACCCGCTGTGGGCGCAGGCGGATGGGGGGTATGGTCGAGGGAAAGCCTGAGGATTGCTGCCCGCCAAAAAGTGTTGTGTTGTAATAAAAACTAAGTAAATAGGGATCGGTATCGGTAGCGGTTTGGGCAATTCCTCCGCGAATTTTAAGAAAGTTCATCCATGAGAGGTCTTGTAAGAAAGAAACGCTTTCTGTAGGTATAAAACTCAATGATACTGACGGATAGAAATAGGAGTTGCTTCCTGAAGGCAATGCAGATGACCAGTCGTTACGTCCGGTAAGTTCAAGATACAAGCTTTTCTTGAAGGAAATATTCATAAA
This sequence comes from Bacteroidota bacterium, assembly GCA_023396415.1. Classification (GTDB taxonomy): domain Bacteria; phylum Bacteroidota; class Bacteroidia; order Bacteroidales; family F082; genus JALNZU01. Next base: position 36,675 of record JAEWWJ010000073.1, on the reverse strand, counting down.
AGCATACACCGAATTATTGCGTTTACGCAAAAAGCCTTCTTTAGGAATCATGGAAGAGGCTGAGTTGCCGGGCTTGTCAACGATGGTATTGTTGTTGGGATCGGTGGTGTAGGTGGTTTCGGTGAAGTTGAAAAAAGTGTACATATTGGGGTAATACCAAGTGCCTGAATGTCCGTTGAGGTAATAGTAATCCTGCTCCCATCTGCTGGCTCCGGTAGTGAATTTTATATCGAAATTACTGCCAAACAGTTGGTCTTTTTCTGCTGATAGAACAAAATCGTAGTTGTCGCCCCTGTTGCGCGACAGGCCATTGCTGTAGTACCCGTTGAGCAGTCCAAGCGCATCGGTGGGTTTGTGTTTGGTTTCAAACTGTTCAATGGTGTAGTCGCGCCCAATCCGGCCAAGCACGTTGAGCCAGGGAAAAGGATCGTAGGAAAGCGACAAAGCACCGGTGTATTTATCTCGGTTTTGCTCGGTGTTGTTGTTGTAAACATCCCACCAAAGGGTAGGGCTGATATAAAAGAATGGGAAATTTTCTTGAGGGTTTTGGCTGCCATCGGGTCGCGCGTAATTCAGTTTGTCAATGCCTTGGTAGCTTCTTGGCCATGAATACAACAATCCTTTATTAAATGAATTGAAATCTTCGCCCAACATGGGGCTGTTCAAACGGTTGTATTGAATGAACGACATTGTGAGGTCGGTGCGCAGTTTATCACTGATTTTGAGGTTAGCGCCAAGGTTGATGGTGGAGCGTTTAAAGTTGCTGTTTTCAACAATCGCTTTGTTTTTTTGCTGTGTAAAGGAAACGCGCATGGTGCCTTTGTCGCCGCCGCCGGTAGCCGAAATGTTGTGGGTGGTGGTGTATCCGTTTTGGTAAGGCATCATCAGGTTGTTGGGCTGAGGACTGTACGGACGCATTTGCCCATCCCACCACTTCACCATTTGTCCTTCCATTTTTGGTCCCCAAGAAACAGATGAACCATAATATCCAAATTCGGCTGAGGTGCTTGATGTTTCACCCAACTGATTGAGGATTAAGCTCTCATTACCATAAATGCCGGGGTATAACATGGTGTCGCCCGACATGGGAAAGCTTGGCGGTGTAAGAGAAATAGGGCCTCCGTGTCCATAGGTGTTTTGAACCGAACGATACAGATATGGGCTGGTAATTTTGAAGTCGGCGTTATAAGTAATACCGATTCCTTTTTGTTGTTTTCCTCTTTTAGTGGTGATGAACAACACCCCGTTGGCACCACGTGATCCATAAAGTGCTGAGGCTGCCCCTCCTTTCATCAGGGTCATGCTTTCAATATCGTAAGGATTCAAATCGTTGATGGCACTTCCCCAATCCACTCCTCTGCCGATGTTGGTAAGGCCGGGTGTGTTTTCCAGAGGAATATTATCCACAACAATCAAGGGTTGATTGTCGGAGCCAATGTTGTTGTTTCCCCTAATCACAATGCGCGATGATCCGCCCTCAACGCCATCGGGTTGCGAAATTTGAACGCCTGCCGCCCTGCCCGAAATGGCATTCAACACGTTCGAGGCTTTGGAGTCGGTAACCACAGAAGCTTCAATTTTTTCGGTAGAGTATCCTATTTCACGCTTTTGACGGCTGATGCCAAGCGCTGTAACGACTACTTCTTCAAGAAGTGCTGTGCTTTCGCTCAACTGAATGGTTAAAAAGTCAGCATTTTTTACCGTTCGCTCTTGGGACGTAAATCCTACAAAGCTGATGACCAGCACCTGATCCGGTTTTACATTCGCAAGGCTGAACAACCCATCATAATCTGTAACGGTTCCGTTGGTGGTGCCTTTTACATGTACGCTCACACCCGGCAATGGTTGGTTATCCTCAACAGTGCTTACCGAGCCTTTGATGGTCAACGACTGGGCGTAAAGTCCTGAGGACATGATGACGAACAAAAAGTAGGCTACTATTCTTTTCATAAAAATATGTTTACGATTCAAGGAGTGTTCAACAAAAATAGTAAATGCCTCGACTGGTAAATCGGTTTAGAAATATATTTTTCAAATTATTTTACTCGATTTTTTTTATTCAATGTTTTTGAAAAGCTTTCTCCGATTTGGTACATTTTCGGATGTTTTTTCTTTGTGGATCATTTTGTTAGAGGACAATCAAAAATCGAGCGGTCGGAATACATTCATATTTTCAAATTTTCGTTAAAAAACCACATAAAAACCAATAGGTTAATAAGGTTTTCTTATTTTTGGGTTGTTTAAAATGATTCTAAATAACAATGCTATGTATAATAACCCCGTTTTAGATCGGCTACCCCAGCACTTATTTGATCTGGTGATAGAAAAGCCATACAACAGCTATACATTTCAGGATCATGCGATTTGGAGGTTTGTAATGCGGCAAAATGTTGACTTTTTGCGCAATAAAGCCCATCATGCCTACTCAAACGGTTTGGCAAAAACGGGTATCAGCATTGAACAGATTCCCGACATTCAAACAATGAATGACATCTTAAAAAAGATTGGATGGGCAGCTGTTACCGTGGATGGATTCATCCCGCCCGCAGCTTTTATGGAGTTTCAGGCGTATAATGTGTTGGTGATTGCTGCTGATATTCGTCCGATGGATCAGTTAGAATACACTCCCGCACCCGATATCATTCACGAGGCTGCGGGTCATGCCCCCATCATTGCCGATGAAGAGTATGCAGCCTATTTGCGGTACTTTGGCGAGATTGGTTCAAAGGCCTTTTCGTCGGCAGCCGATTACGAGTTGTACGAAGCAATCCGCTATCTTTCCATACTCAAAGCCGATCCACATATTTCTCCCGAACAAATTGTTGTGGCTGAGCAATTGCTCGAAGCCAAAGAACAGGCCTTGGGAATTCCCTCAGAGATGGCATACATCCGCAACCTTCATTGGTGGACAGTGGAATATGGCTTGGTTGGCGATTTGAAAAATCCAAAGATTTATGGAGCCGGTTTGCTGTCGTCCATTGGCGAGAGTGCTAGTGCTTTAAGCGACAAAATTACCAAGCTTCCTTATAATATTGATGCTGTTTACTACAATTTCGACATCACCAAGCCGCAACCACAGCTGTTTGTTACGCCCGATTTTGCTTATCTCACCGACGTGTTAGACAGCTTTGCTGAGCGCATGGCATTGCGGAAAGGAGGTGTGGAAGCAATCTTAAAAGCTGTGGAATCGGGTTCTGTGGCTACTTGCGTGTATAGTTCTGAGCTTCAGGTTTCAGGGGTTTTCACCGATTATATTTTGCACCAAAATATGCCGGCCTACCTCAAAACAACCGGTCCAACTATTCTAAGCCACAAAAACGAAGTCCTTCCGGGTCACGGAAAGGAAACGCACACCCATGGCTTTGGCGCACCCATCGGAAGCATCAAAGGAACCTTAAAGCCACCTCGCTTTCTCACTGACGCCGACCTTAAAACAATAGGTGTTGTTCAAGGTCAGGTCAGTGATTTTGAATTTGAATCGGGGGTAAAAGTGCGGGGCGTGTTGAAATCTACCCTCCGCAAGGAAGGGAAATTGTTGATGCTTTCTTTCACCGAATGTGAAGTGCGGTACCAAGACCAAATTCTGTTTGAACCCTCGTGGGGTGTGTTTGATATGGCTGTTGGCGAATCCATTGTTTCGGCTTATACCGGACCTGCCGATGCCAAGGCTTTTGGATTAAAATATCCTTTACCTAAAGAAAAAACCCATCAAATTGTGCATGACGAAGTCCAAAAGAAACTGCACAAAACATACGGTCTCGTGAGGCAATACCGTAGTTTGAATCATCAGGATGATGCCGTAGTGCAGCTGGCTCAAACCATCCGCCAAAGCTTTCCGCATGAGTGGTTGCTGCTGCTTGAAACACTTGAGCTTTTGTTGCAGCATTCTTCAAACGGCCCAATGATAGCCACATTATTGGATGATCTTACACGACTAAAACGTGAGAAACCTCATCTTGAAGGGCTTATCAGTAGAGGGTTGAAAATTATGACTCTATAAAAAAAGCAGGTGTCTCGATGAGGCACCTGCTTTTTTTAGGGTCGAATCAGGATTATTTCCTAATGGTGAGGCGTTGTGTTGAAACGGTGGCTCCGTTTTCAACAATAACCATATAAACTCCGTTGGGAAGTTGTTCAAGATTCAGGATTTTGTTGTTCAATCCGGCTTTTGATTCAAGAGTTTCGGAATACACCAGCTCGCCAACAACGTTGGTAACACGAATATTCAATTGTTTTTGCTGTAAGCTGTTGAGCTGAAGCGTGAAGCTTCCTGAAGTTGGATTGGGATACAGGCGAAGGCCCAAAGCCCCATTTTCATTTAATCCAACAGTGCTTTTTACGATCACTTCAGCGGCAACCGACCAACTGCTTTGGCCGCAAAGATTAATTGCTGCTGCTTTGATGGTGGCAGTGCCGATAAAATTGCTGTTCCAGCTTACCACAGCGTTGGTTTCGTTGCCCGCAATGGTTCCGGCTGCTTCGGGTTCAATCATCCAGTTGTAGGAGGTGGCATCGGCAACGGTTTCAATACTCACGTTGCTTTGTTGCACAAAGGCATGGTCAACGGTATCAGGCGCTGATGGAGTCATCGGTGCTAAAGGAGCAGTGTTCATGGTAATAACAGCTTGTCCGGAAGCTTCATTGGCACAATTGTTTCCATCTTCAACGGAAATTAAGGTATAAGTTGATCCGGAGTAAGGAGTTAATTCAAGAACCATTGGTGTGGCTGTTGCGTTCACCGGATCCATATCAGCTAAAGTGATGATCCATGGTGCGCTACCTGTCAATTCAAAGGTTAAAGTTGCACTTTGTCCTTCGCAGATGGTTTGATCGCCCGAGATGGTAGCTGTTGGTAAAGCGTTGATGGTTAATTCAATGGCGTGTGAGGCTGCTGCGCATCCGCCATTTCCTTCAGCGGTTAAGGTAAGTGCGGCCATGCCGGAGGCCATGTCGGTAGCGCCGGGACTATAAACGGGGTGCATTAGGGTGGCATCGCTGAAAGTACCATCGCCTGATGTTGACCATAACAACGCGCTGTAATTGCTGGCATCAGATGCAACAAGTTCGATATTATTTCCGTGGCAGATGGCAGTGGTTTCGCCGGCAAACGCTTCAGGACTGTGATGTATGTTCAGCGTCATTTGGCTTTCAATGGTTGTTGTGCTTCCGTTAACGGTGAGTTTTAAAACCACATTTCCGGCTGCAATGTCAGCCAAACTTGGGGTGTAAATAGGGTTCAAGATCGAAGTATTGCTGAAAGTTCCGGTTCCGGAGGTAGTCCAGCTAAGACTTGTGTAGTTTGCCGCTGTAGCGTTAATTTGGAAGGTGTTTCCTTCGCAGATTTCAGCATTGTTGCCTGCCCAGCCGTTGGTAGTAATTGTAGCCGGAAGGGTGATGAAGTCAACCCAAGCACAATCGGATCCACCGGCCACGCTCACATCTTTCATAAACTCCCATTTAAAGGTATGAGTGCCAGTTGTAACAGCATAGCCCACTTTGCTCCAAGCAATTTCTCCGGCCCATTCGCCCACTTTTACGTTATCAATATAGAAACGCATAAAGTCATATCCTGATTCGGAAGAAACTTTACGATAGAATGAAATACTATCGTTGACACTTACTTCATACTGTAAAATAAGTTGGGTAGTTTGGTTGTTGGTAATGGAGCCTGATTTGGCAGCGTAAGTTCCTTCAAAGGCACCTGTGTTGGTGATCACCCATGGGGTAACGCCGCCTGAGGTCCAATCAAAGGCAGTGAAATCGCCTGTTTCGAAGCCTTCGAGGATGATTCCGATTTTGGTGCTGAATTCTTTCGCGGCTTGATAAGCGCCGGCAGCAACATCAAAATTAAAAACAATGGCTTGTCCGATAGGGGTAGCGCCACTTACTGTAATGTTGAAGGACGCTTCAAGGGTTTGGTCAGGTGCAACGGTTACGGCTTCAAATGTTCCGGTGTTCACAGTGATGTAACTTGAGTTGAAAACAAGGTGCGCAATGGCATCGTTGGCTTGGCTCAAACCACTATTGGTGAAAGATACCTTAATGGTTGCAGTTTCTCCCGGGTCTAAACGTCCGTTACCGTTTCCGCTTTGGTCGTTTACAATAAAGTCACCAACCGTAAATGAAGGAGCTAAAGCATTCATATTGAAGTTGTTTTCCCATGTTCCTTCATCGGCGGTGATGAGTAATGAGAAGGTGAGTGGAGTGTTGTTAGGCACTTCGTTGCTGAGGCTGAGTGCAAAAGCATCGGTGATGGTCATCACTTGATCTGGAGTCATTGTGCCATAACTTTGTGTGGCATCGGTAATGGTAACAAAAGGTGATGTAGTGCTTAAAGTGGCAGTAATATTGGTGGCGTTAGCGATACCAAGATTGCGCAACTGAATACCAAGGCTTACATCTTGTCCGTAATGGATTTGGTTGTTGACTGCACCATTAACGGTAGCTGAAACATAAGCGATAAAAGGTCCGGAAGCCGGAATGATTTCAATATCTTGCAGATAGGTAACTTTATTATAACCAAAAACAGCAATTTTCAATACGCCCACATTGTTAATGGCGGGGAAAGAAATTGTTGTTGTGCCTCCAGATATTGTTCCTGTTCCAAGAATTTCACCATTGATGGTAAGTGCAACCAAAGCACCTTCGGCATCGGCATTAACAGTAAACTCAGTCATACCAAGGAAGATCGTAGGCATATGGCTCACGTTCATGGCCACGGGTGGTGCCGTGCGCAGGGTGAGCGAAGGATCGCCAAACATAATCCAAGTGTCGTGCGTGCTTCTTCCCGATGTTCCATGGAGGTCAACCATTTTCATGCTTCCGCTGGTAGAGTTCCCTCCAAATGTACGCTTGATGTTGTTGGCGTAGGATTCGGATAAGATGGTCACCATTTCGTCTTGACCTGTCATTGGGGGTTGCCAAGGTTGCGAAATCCAGCTCATCATGGTAGCAATGGCGCCTGTTGGCTGACCGTTTTTTGTTGCGCGCATCCAAGTTTCAGCAAAGCAAGAGCCATTGGTGAACCTGCCATTGTCGCAAGCTACAGCCCAAATAATAGGCCAACGGTCGGTATTGGTGAGGTTATTCACATCGGAGGTGGCATAACCGGCAACGCTCCAACTGTTTTGCGAGCCGTGGTTGCAATAGTTGATGATGCTTGTTCCGGCGTTAATGCGCGACGAAATTTGAGCCGCAGTGGTATTCGTAATACCGGGTACTCCTCCGTCGTACTCTTGATGAACGGTGGCGTAGGTGTAATTGAGCAAAGTGTCGCGGATATAGTTCATGTGCACATAATCGGCTTCACCACCATTGTGACCGTTGCCGGAACCTTCGTTGCGGGCAATACCGGTGCCAATGTTCAGCCATGTGGCTGTTTGGTTGAGGTCGCGCTCGTAGGTAATTACTTTTTGAACTTGTGTGTTCACGTGGTCAACTGATTCGGCTGAAAAACGACCGACAAAAAGCTCGTTGTAGGAATCGTTACCGGCCAAATATGCATAATAGTTGTCGCTATAACCACCCGAACTGGAGTTGTTGTAGCTGGGAACATGTTGATGGTCGCCAACCAGCAAAAGGTAGGTCAATCCATTGGTGTTATAGTAGTTGGTAATAAATGTTTTGATGGCATCGGGGGTTGTGCCGATGGTTGCTACATCTACAATTTCAGTTTCGCGACCGATTGTTTTTTTCCATTCAACAAATGGAGCCATAGCTGCCATATATGGCCCGTGGCTGATGATCAGTAACTTGCCTTGTTCGCTTAAAATTGGATAGCGGCTTTGGGCGGCATTATAATTCACAAATTGATGTTGATACAACTGATCGAACTCCATGTCTTCTTTAATCACATTCGATTTGCGCTGTAAAACATTCGCTCCGCCAACACCTTCTTTAAATATTTCGATGGTGATGTCATGATATACGCGCAGGGTTTTTGTTATAGGGTTGTAGGCAAAAGGCATGATCGTTGCTGCTTGCCCTCTGAAGTTTCTCAGAATATAAGCTTCTTGTAGCTCAACGTTGGTGGCCGGGTAAAAGCTGTTTTGGCTGTAAGCACTTCCATAAGTATATGGAACTGTTTCAGGATCAATTTTTCTCGAAAAATCGCCTTTTGAGGGAGCGATGCTTATACCGTGAAAATCGGTGTAAGCTGAAGAAACTACTTTTGCATCCATCAAATCATTGTCGCCAATGATGGTCGAAATGGCGTATTTGGGCAAATTAGGGGCTCCTACTTCGCTCAGTGATACCATTTTAGGCACACTGATGATAGAGGCTTTGCCTTGAGGGGTAACCACTGTGTTGGTGTAAAAACCATTGAGGTTAAACCGAACAACAGTATGTGTTTCATTGGCTTCAATCACTTTGTATTGAATAGGACCCGGCATTTGGCCATTGATGGGCGTCCATTCACCCGCAAAAGAAAAGAGTGATAATAAAATCACTGAAAATAAAAGAGTAAATCGCTTCATATTATTGGAATTATTAAATAATAACTACTCCAAAAGTAGTTGAAATTTACTTTTGGAGCAGTCTAATTGCTTTAAAAAGGGGTTATTGTATCACAACTTTCCTTACAATCGCGTTCTTTCCGCTGTTTAACCGCAAGTAGTAAATGCCTTTTGCGTAAGTTGAAAGATCGAGCTGTTGCTGATAAAGACCATCAACTTGGAGGTTGTTGCTGCTGTAGATCACTTGTCCTTGGTAGTTGAGCAAATGGTATGTAACATTTTCAGCATTTCCATTCAGTTGAATGTTAAGCACGTTGGTAGCCGGGTTTGGATGTAAGACCAGTTTCAGTTCTTTACTGTTTTCGCCTATCGAGGCACAAACTTCAACTGTCATCAACACTTGATCGGAAACAACACAACCGTTGGCATAGGTTACAGTCACACCAATTTCATGTGTGCCGGCACCCATTTCATGACCATAACACGACATGGTGGGGTTGGTGGAGTTTCCGGGTGTCCATAGGTAAGAAGCGGCACCGGCCATGGTAGCATCGAGCACAACGGTTTGCCACAAACACATGGTTTGATCGGGGCCAATGTTAACCGGTGCTGCGGGCATTACGGTAACAACCACTTGACCGGTTACTTGATTTGTTCCATCGCTTACAACTACACTGTAAGTTGTAGTTTGCGAAGGTGTTGCAACTGGATTGGCAATGGTTGGGTTGCTTAACCCTTCGGCAGGCGACCATAGATATGTGTAGTTTCCGCTTCCGCCGGTGGTGTTTGCATTTAAGGCAGTTGAGCTACCTTGACATATTTCAGCAGGTGTAGCAACAGGCGCAATCGCGAGTTCGCCCATTACCATGAACGAAGCAGCCCAGCCTGTTTTAACTACCGAATTGTCGGAGGTAAACTTAAAGGTAATGGCACCGGTGGGATGAGATGAAGTAATCGTTCCCGGGCTTATTGTTCCGGTGAAAGGACTTCCGATGATAGCAGGTGCGTTGACATCGGGGCCGTTGTAAATATACAACTTATCATAGTTGTTCTCTACTTCAAAGGCACTAAAGGTAAACTTCAAGGGCGATCCGGCAGCGGCAGGCATAAACGTCATGGTGATGTTTTCATTGCTGCCATAACTTCCGGTCGAACCTCCGGTATCATAAAACATTCCATTGTTTACAGTTACTGTGGTGTTCGACATCAGATATTCGGGGCCACCGGTAGTGAACGACCAAACCGGGCATCCTGTTGCAGGACCAAATTGATTCTTCGGAACAACTTTCCAGTAGTAAGTGGTATTTGGTGACATAACTGCTGCATATTGGTTCACCTCAACGGTGGCTGCGAATGCAGGATTGGGCGAGATGCCAAAATAAACATCATAGCTGGTTGCATCTTGTGCAGTCCAAGTTAAGAGGTTGGCAACACCTACATTGGTGGCATTGTCGGCAGGAATTGGGTTGGTTGCACATGAAGGAACTGTGGTAGCTGCATAACAACTGATGTTGGCTACCCATCCCGGTTTGGTAACCGAGCCATCGGAAGTAAACTTAAAGGTCAATGCACCGGAGGCGTTCATGGCTGTAATTACTCCCGGGCTTGTGGTGCCTGTGAAAGGACTTCCGGTAACTTCGGGCGCACTGGCGTTGGGTCCGTTGTAAATAAAGAGTTTGTCGTAACCGCTTTCTGTGTCAAACGAAGTAAAGCTGGCCCTGATCATTGCGCCGGCAGTGGTGGGATTAAATGTAAACACAAAACTTTCGTTGCTGCCATAAGCACCGTTAGCTCCGCCTGAATCGTAGAAGGTTCCAACACAGGTGGTGGCCGAACCGTTTGTCATTAAATAATCCGGAATAAGACCGATAACAACAGTAGCAGTTTGTTGTGCTGTATAAACACCACTTGGTCCTGCTGTGGTTGAAAGATTCAAATTAACAGGATAACCAATAGATGAATTTGCGGAGGCTGTAACATTGAACAACAACTCAGCTTGGGCCTGCCCGTTCAGCGTGGCATGATTTACGGTAGCTGTGTTCACGGTAAGCATCGCATCGGTTGAAACCATAGTGGTGGCAATGTTATTAATGGCGCTGTGGCCGGTGTTTTTAACAATCACACGGATGTTGGCGGTTTCGCCAGGATCGAGGATGCCGTCGCCGTTTCCGGTGGCATTGTCAATCACCAACAATTCATTTGAAATTTCTAACACCGGTGCTTGAACAGTAATTCTGAGTGTTGATTCCCAAGTGGCGCTGCCGTCGGTTAAAGAAAGAGGGAAGCTTGCCATGTGTTGGTCAGGAACCATATTGGCAATTGCAAAAGTGAAAGCGTTGTTTACTGTAGCGGTTGCTCCGGCTGCAATAGCAGGGAAAGTGCTGGTGGCTGCGCTGGTACGTGTTACGTAAGCGTCGGTACCCGAAATAGTTACAGTAACGGCAGCAGATGGATCTGCTCCAACGTTTTTCAAGGTAATATGCAAAGGAATGGTTTCGCCATAATCGGCTAAGCCATTGTTGTTTCCGGCAGCATCATTGATAATGTATGAATCCAAAACCACATAGGGGCCTACCAAAGCGGCAGCCGGCACCTGAACCATATAAGGTTTGTATTGTGGCTTGGTAACAACAATATCCACATTGCCTGACGATAAAACCGGGGTGATAGGCACTTCAACCACGCCTGTTGGACCTACCAATGCAGCGCCATGAAGAACGCCATCTTTCGAAATAGCAACATAGGAACCGGGCAAAGCGGTCACTTCATAAGTATTCAATCCGATAGGTAAAATGGGCATGTGTGCAACAACGTTGTCATCGCCTTCGCTATGGTAGATCACAATGGATGGATCGCCCAAAACGTTGTAGGCCTGCCAGTAATAGATTACACTGGAGTGACTGGGATAACCTTGGGCATGAACCTCTGTTACTGCAAGGTTTCCAACAGTCATAATCCCTGCGGCAGAAACATAATCGCTTACAAAAGAAGCATCATAGGCACCCCATGTCGTTTCTTGGAAAGTTGGAACATAACCATTATTGGTTCCTTGCAAAGGGAAAGCACCTACAGCCCAATAAAAATCTTCAAACCAATAGGAGCTCGGCGATGAACCAATGTACGTTACAGCACCTTTGTTGGGTGCGCGCATCCAAGTTTCACCTATACACTCGGCATAGCCAAAGTCGGCGGCCAAACAGCAGTTTCCAATGGCAAGAGGGTATTTGTTTTGGTTGGTGAAAGCGTTCACTGCCGTTTGGCTCAGGTTAGGATCGCCCCATGAAGTTTCGGAGCAGTGCGCGGTATAGTTAATGAAACCAACAGCAATGCGTGCCGGATCGTAGCAACCTGTATAGTTGTTCAGATAGGCATTTACGTTGGTGAAGCCGTGGGCTGCATTGTAATAATTTTGGGTAGCATAATGTATGGCTGGTTGGCCTACCTTGGGATTCCAGTTGCCATCGGCGCCGGCGATTAGGGTAGCATCGTTGAGATAGGTTGGATCGCTGAACTGGTATTTTTCATAATACATGATTTTTTCAAGCTGAGGCACAAGCTGTCCCGAGTTGCGGGCCGATAAACGTCCGTAATACATTTCAGGGAACACGTCGCCATCTACACTGCCATAATAGAGGTCGGTCATTTTAGCAGATGAAGATCCTTGAATGGCAGGAATTTGTGGGGTGTCGCCAACAAAAACGATAAACGAGGGAGCTGGATCTTGTGGAGTAGCAGCGTTGTATTGGGCATGAACCCAAGTTTGAATTTGGTTGTAGGTGGTTCCAATAACATCGGTATAAGCCACAATCACTTTAAATCCCTTTTTCTTTTTCCAATCAATATAAGGCTGCAAGTCGGTTTCAAACATACGATCGGAAACGATGAGCATTTTGATGGGATACTTTGTGAGGTCGGGATGTTGGGGATAATCGCGGGTTGAACCATTCAAGAGCTTGCTTTTAAGTGATTCAAAATAAGGTGAATAAGTGGAAGATTTGATGTAATCCGTTAGACTTTTGTCGCTGTTGGCATAGGTTACTTCCACTTCAACGTCGTTGTAAACACGAACAATGCCTTGAACCGGATTGTAGCTCACCGGAGCAACTGTCAACCGCGCCAAACGATAGCTGCGCATTACGCCCAGAACCTCTATTGAAGCCAGTTCGTGGGTTACAAAAGCATCTTTCTGATACAATTTGGTATCATACTCAAAAGGAACTTCATCGGCAGTTTGGTCTTTTCTGATCGAAGGTTGAACAGGCATAAGAAGATTGCTGATGCCAAAATCGCTCAATTTATACTCCGAAACAGTATAATTGAGCACTTTTACTGAAACCTCTGCTCCAAAAGGAACTTCAATCAATTGCTTGGAAGCAGGTAATTTTGGTGTTCCAAGTCCGCCGATAGCGTAAGTGCCGGGGATTTGAATTTCATCGAAAACACCTCTGCTCGATTCCACAGTGAACGCGTTGATCGTGCTAAAGGTGTAGTTTACTTTTGTTTTTGAAAAATTGTCATCTAAAACCTGAACTTGTCCGGTTGTTCTACCCAAATCAATGGTTTGGGCAAATGACTGAAATCCAGCCAGCAAAACCATCAGGAGGATCATGCTTGCTTTCACTCTTCCAAAACGTACATCGTTTTTCATCATAGGTGTTAAATTATAAAATTGAATTGTGTTTTCTTTTTCATCTCCTTGAAGTAGGATGAAATTTTCACCTCAAAATTATGTTTTTTTTAACACTCATGTCGTTTGAACAGGCCCTAAAACTTATTTAGATTGTTTCTTTATAACTTGAAAGGCTTATTGATAAAGGAATACATCGCCATTCCCGATAGATAAAAAAATAATTAGCAGGGCAGAGGATTTCATTGCTACCGCAAGATTCAAGGGTTTTTATGAGACTCCCTAAACAATAAGTGATTTATTTAGCTGAAAGCGACCAAAATAGCCAGCGCGGTGTTGGCCTCTCCTTTGTTGAGAAGACCTTGAACATGGTTGAATAAGTTTTGTGGATTTTGCTTCCACATGTCCTGCAAGGTTGGGTCGCTCTTCATTTTTTTGATTGATGCTTCATCGGGATAGGTTTCGAGATTGCCCAGCCTACCCAAATCATTGCCGGTTAAAAAAGCAGAGTGTTTCACCTTTTCGGGTAAAGCATCAATGCCAATGCCTGTTCCGGCAACGGGCTTTGGGACAATAAATCGTGCTGAAGCATTGGTTCTTACATAAAAATCTCCGCCCATGCGCCCTACCAAATCAATTTTTTCTTGGTTGATCTCTTGCTTTTCGTCCAACACCTCTTCGTTAATATGTACCAAAAGTACATCGCAAATCACGAGGTTTCCGGCTCCGGGGCCATCGCCCGTGGCAATCACTTGGCGCACCTTGCACTCATACTGAACAGGAGATTCTTTCACCCTAAAGGGTTTCACTTTTTCTGAAGCAATAGCTGTAAAGCCGGCTTTTTCAAATTCATTCACTCCTTTGGCATATTCGCAACTCGCCAAACTCATTTGTTGAACCATGTCAAAGGTAACCACGTTGATGACCACTTCGGGCAGCTCGAGAATGTTTTGGTAAGTGTGTTTGGTGGTGTTGTCGCGTCCGCGTCGCGAAGGCGAAAAAATTAAGGTCGCCGGATTCACTCCAAAAGCGTTGAAAAAACTAAAAGGTGAGAGGTTGGGTTTGCCGTTGGCATCCATGCTGCTCACAAAAGCAATCGGTCGAGGAGCAATGCTCCCCAACATGATGCGGTGCAAATGATGTTGCGAAACGGAAGCGGCGTCGAGGGTAATCATTATGAATGGGTTATGGATTTGGAAGAAGAGTTGTAACGCACTCGCCAAAGCCGATGCGTAGTCCGTTTTTTTGTGCATAGCCTCGAAAAATAACAGTGTCGCCATCATTCAAAAACACCCGTTCGCTGCCATCGGAAAGTTTCAGCGGGCGAGTGCCTTTCCAACACAACTCCAGCATCGAGCCCAATGAGTCGGGAGTGGGGCCGCTAATGGTTCCCGAACCGTACATATCGCCGGTGTTGATGTTGCAGCCGGCCACGGTTTGATGCGCCAATTGTTGAAACATGCTCCAGTACAAATATTTGGTGTTAGAGCGGCTAATAACCTCCGGATGGGAATGCTTTGTTTTTAACAAAACTTCGAGGGCTATGTCGTAGTTGTTGGCTCCGCTCTGCTGCAAATATGGCAGTACAGCAGGGGTTTGTTCCGGTCCTTCAACCCTACAAAACTCTAAAGCCTCAAGGGTGACTATCCAAGGCGAAATGACCGAACCAAAGCTCTTTGCAAGAAATGGTCCCAGTGGAACATATTCCCATTTTTGTATGTCGCGGGCCGAAAGATCATTGAAAAGCACCATTCCGAAAATGTATTTCTCCGCTTCTTCCACCGCTATGCTGCTGCCTAAAGGCGTGCTGCCCGCGGTGATGAAGGCCGTTTCTAATTCAAAATCAACTTGCTTGCTGGGGCCAAAAACGGGTGGCTGATCGTCGTTAGGTTTTGTTTGGCCTTTGGGCCGATGGATATTCGTTCCGGAAACCACAATTGATGAACTGCGACCATGATAGCCCACCGGAAGGTGCCGCCAGTTGGGCAAAAGTGCGTTGGCCGGATCGCGGAACATCACTCCAACGTTGGTGGCATGTTCGATGCTGGAGTAAAAATCGGTGTAATCGCCAACAAAAACGGGAAGCCTCATCGTTACTTCTGAAACCGGAATCAAGGCAACTTTTTTAGCTTCATCGTGATTTTGAAGTGCGTCACAATCAACAGAGAAGAGCCGCTGCAATTCAATCCTGACAGCTGTAGTAACGGTTTTTCCTAATGAAATAAAACCATTGAGAAACGGTTCGTAAAAGACACTTAAATCCTCAAGGTTGAAGGTGTCGAAAAACCCATAATCGGCCAGAGCTGAAAGGTCAACCACCGTTTCGCCAATGCGTGTAGCAGGAAAAGTGCTTCCATTGTATTCGGCTATGCCAAAGGGAATGTTTTCGAGAGGGAAGTCGCATGTTGCGGCCACCGGAATCCATGATTTCATAAGGAGTTTTTTCAGTTGTGATATAATTTAAAAACAAGCAATTGCTCTAAGTGTCTAATAGAGATCAGTTTACAAAGTGCCTCTATTGGCTTGCTCGAGTTCAATGGCTTCGAAAAGAGCTTTGAAGTTGCCTTTGCCAAATGATTTGGCTCCTTTACGTTGAATAATTTCAAAGAAAACGGTAGGGCGATCTTCAACAGGTTTGGTGAAAAGCTGTAAAAGGTATCCATCCTCATCGCGGTCAATGAGAATACGAAGGTTTTTAAGGGTTTCCAAATCTTCATCTATTTCTTTTACCCTTTCGACCGCGCTATCATAATAAGCATCAGGCACATGCAAAAACTCAACGCCGCGGCTTCGCAATTCAACAATGGTTTTTACGATGTCGTCGGTAGCCATAGCCACATGCTGAGCTCCCGATCCGCGATAGAAATCGAGAAATTCTTCAATTTGTGATTTTTTCTTTCCTTCGGCAGGTTCGTTGATGGGGAACTTGATGCGCATATTGTTGTTGGCCATCACTTTGCTCATCAAAGCGGTATATTCGGTGGAGATATCGCTGTCATCAAATGATATAAGTTGTTCAAATCCAAGTACCTTGCCATAAAAATTGACCCATTTATTCATTTCTCCCCAGCCTACGTTACCTACAATGTGGTCTATATATTTTAGGCCTACGTCGGTAGGTTTAAAGGAAGGATTCCATTTTTTGAAACCGGGCATAAAAGCGCCAAGGTAATTTTTGCGTTCTACGAAAACATGCACTGTTTCGCCATAAGTGTGGATGCCGCTGAGCACAACCTCGCCATATTCGTCAATAATCGTATGAGGTTCCATGTAGGAGCGTGCGCCGCGGGCCATAGTTTCTTTGTACGCTTTTCGGGCATCTTCCACCCACAAGGCTATTGTTTTAATGCCATCGCCATGCAGTTTTTGATGCTCTGCGATGGGCGATTCAGGAGTCATTGCCGTGGTGAACATAAAAACGATTTTGCCTTGTTTTAACACATATGAAGTGCGGTCTTTAAGTCCTGTTTCCAATCCGGCATAAGCCAAAGGCTGAAAGCCAAAAGCGGTTTGATAAAAATGGGCGGCTTGCTTGGCGTTGCCTACATAAAATTCAACATAATCGGTTCCGTTGATGGGAAGAAAATCGGTATTACTCATAATATAAAGGTGTTTTGTGTTTTAAATGATAGGTTTGTAGATTAAAAAAGCCAACTTTTGTAATAATTCGGGTCTTCAATTTTGAATGCATGTTCGGTAAGCATGAGCGGCTTAAAGGTATCCACCATTACGGCCAGCTCTTGCGTTTCTTTTTTCCCGATGCTTCTTTCTGCCGCTCCGGGATGCGGGCCGTGAACAATACCAATCGGGTGGAGGGTAATCATGCCATGTTCAATGTGGTTTCGACTCATAAAATCGCCATCCACGTAATAAAGTACTTCGTCGGAATCCACGTTGCTGTGATTGTATGGTGCCGGAATAGCCTCAGGATGATAGTCATACAAGCGTGGGACGAAGGCGCAGGTTACAAAAGCTGGTGTCTCAAAGGTTTGATGCACCGGTGGAGGCTGATGGATGCGTCCGGTAATGGGTTCAAAATCGTGAATGGAAAGCGCATAGGGATAATGGCAGCCGTCCCATCCAATGGCATCGAAGGGATGCGCGGCGTAAACGTATGGAAACAGCTGGTCGCTGCGCTTAATTTTGACTAAAAAATCACCTTTTTGGTCAAAAGTTTCTAAGTTCTCAGGTGTTCTGATGTCCCTTTCACAAAAAGGAGAATGCTCAAGCAATTGTCCGTTTTTGTTGGTGTAACGTTTAGGAAAACGTAACGGATGAAAGGACTCTACGATAAACAATCTGTTGTCAGTAGTTTCAAAATCAATTTGATAGATGGTGCCTCTTGGAATAATCAAATGGTCGCCATAAGCAAAAGGGAGGCTGCCAAAAATGGTTTTCAATGTGCCTTTTCCGCGATGAACAAAAATCATTTCGTCAGCCTGTGAGTTTTTATAGAAATAGTCTTTCATCGAGTGCCGAGGGGCAGCCAAACTGATATACACATCGCTGTTCACCAACACTTCCTTTCGACTTTCGAGAAAATCGTCTTCCGGCTCGATGTTAAAGCCCTTGAAGCTGCGGTGCTGCATGTTCGTTTTTTCTGCAATTTTTGGCGCAACATCTATAGGTTTACCAATGCTTTTAACCATTGTAGGCGGCCATTGGTGGTAGATGAGCGAATAAACATCATTGAAACCTTCGGTGCTAACAAGTTCCTCTGCATACAAACTTCCATCGGGTTTCTTGAAAATTGTATGTCGTTTGTGGGGTACTTGTCCTCTGACTTGAAAATGCGGCATTGTAATTTAGATTGGTTTCAAATAGACTTAGAGAACAAAAATAACAAGTTTTTTGTTTAAAGGCTACGATTTTTGTTTTATTAACCTCATAAACTTCATAATGAATAGTGTAAAAAGCCTGTTGCGGCCCTTCGTTTCTAACCATTTACAGCTGAACAACCGTTTTGTTATGGCGCCTTTAACCCGCCAACGTGCCAATGCCGATTTGGCCTTAACCGAATTGAATGCCTTGTACTACGCACAGCGTGCCACCGCCGGACTTATCGTGAGCGAAGCCAGCCAGATAACCCCAAAAGGTCAGGGCTACCCCAATACCCCGGGAATTTATTCGGAAAAACAAATCGAAGGCTGGAAGCTGGTAACGGAAGCCGTGCACCAAAATGGCGGAAAGATTTTTTGTCAGTTGTGGCATGTGGGCCGTCATTCGCATCCTTTTATACAGATTGACGGCGGACTGCCTCACGCCCCATCGGCCATTGCCGAACCCGGATTGATCACCACTTTGCGGGGTAAAGTTGAAACAGTGGTGCCACACGCCATGACCATTAACGAAATTAAAACCACCGTGGAAGCCTACGCTCAAGCAGCTTCGAATGCCATTAAGGCTGGATTTGATGGAGTTGAAATTCATGCTGCCAATGGCTACCTCATTGATCAGTTTTTGAATGACGCTTCCAACACCCGCACCGATGCTTATGGAGGTTCCATAGACAACAAAATACGCTTTGCCATTGAAGTAGTGGAGGCTGTAATTCAAGCGGTTGGCAATGCTAAAACAGCCCTTCGCATCTCGCCTTCGGGAACCAATTTCGGTTTGCGCAACCAGCAACCGGTTGAAACATTTGAAGCGCTTGTCCATCAATTGAATGCTTACGATTTGGCTTACGTTCACCTAATTGAACCCGATCCCAAAAGTCTTTTGAATATGCCTCAGTACCTCCTAAAGGTGACGCCACATTTTCGTCCGTTGATTCAAACTACGCTGATTACCAGTGCCGGATACGATTTTTCGGGCGGCGAAGAAGCGGTTGAATCGGGTTTAGCCGACCTTGTTGCTTTTGGAAAGATGTTTATTTCCAATCCTGATTTTGTTGAACGCTATGCCACCGATGCCCCTCTCAATGCCTTTAATATGGCCACTTTTTATGGGGGTGGAGCCGAAGGATATACCGATTATCCTTTTTTGAATCAGCCCTAATCTTAAAACAAAAAAAAGAACAATCCCTTCAAACTGTTTACTTTTGCTTCATGCAAACACAAAAAATAAACCGCATCCTCGTGATTCAAACAGCCTCTATCGGTGATGTGATTCTGGTGACGCCTGTATTGGAAAAGCTTCATTTGCAATACCCTCACGCTCAATTGGATCTATTGATAAAACAGGGGTATGAATCACTTTTCGAAGGGCATCCGTTTATCCATGAGGTTTGGCTTTGGGACAAAAGAAAGGATAAATACAAAAATCTTTGGTCGTTGATTCAGCAAGTGCGGAATAGAAATTATGACCTGACGGTGAATGTTCAAAGGTTTTTTTCCACCGGAATGCTTACCGCTTTCAGCCGATCGGCCTACACTATCGGGTTCGATAAAAATCCATTGAGTTTGTTTTTTTCAAAACGGGTGAAGCATAGCATCCAAGCCAAAGGCGAAAACATGCACGAGGTTGATCGCAATCTTTTACTGGTCAAACATCTTGATGCAAAGGTTGTTTCTCGTCCCAAATTATATCCCACAAACCAGCACTACGCAAAGGTTTCGCAATTCAAAACACATGGTTTTATTTGTGTTGCACCGGCTTCGCTTTGGTTCACCAAACAGTTTCCCGAGGAGCGGTGGGTGGAGTTTTTACAACAAGTGCCGCCAGATATTTATGTGTATTTGCTGGGTTCAGCGTCTGATTTTCAGCTTTGTGAACGTATTTTGCTTCAAAGCAAACATCCCAATATCCTTAATCTGTCAGGCAAGTTAAGTCTTTTAGAGTCGGCAGCTTTAATGCGTGATGCGCTGATGAATTACGTGAACGACTCTTCACCCATGCACCTTTGTAGCTCTGTAAACGCCCGAACCACTGCAATTTATTGTTCCACGGTAACCGCCTATGGCTTTGGACCACTGTCGAGCGATGCCGTTGTGGTCGAAACCGATGAAAAGCTTACCTGCCGTCCTTGCGGTTTGCATGGTCATCAAAGTTGTCCCAAAAAGCACTTCAAATGCGCAACCGGCATCGAAATAGGCAAACTCCTCAATCGTTTGGAAATCGGCAAATAAACCTCCAACGTTTAGTTAATACAGACAAAAGCACCAGACGTTGAACCAAGAGTGCTTTTGAATGTTTATCAATTGTAGCTTCTCTGCAACGGTTTGAATTGTAGTAGTGGCTCACTTATCTTATTTAGATTAGATTTAAATTAACATTTTGCTTAATTTTGCACCTTCAAAAATGTACTGCCTCCAAAAGGCATAAAACCCACTGATGATGACACAAAAAAGAAAATTTTCACTCGAGTCAACGGATAAAGAAACCCTAAAAAAATGGTACAGCCTGATGACCTTAGGCCGTCAAATTGACGAAAAAGCTCCCAACTATCTTAAACAAGCATTGGGATGGTCATATCATGCACCATACGCCGGCCATGATGGAATACAACTCGCTATTGGTCAGGTTTTTAAACGCAATGAGGACTTCCTTTTTCCTTATTACCGTGATATGCTTACTGCCATTTCGGCTGGCTTAACTGCCGAGGAAATTATCCTCAACGGAATTTCAAAAGGCACAGATATAGCAAGTGGCGGCCGTCACATGTCCAATCACTTTGCAAAGCCTGAATGGAACATCCAAAACGTTTCTTCGGCCACCGGTAACCACACCCTTCATGCTGTTGGAGTGGCCCGTGCCATCAAACGTTACAAGGCCAAAGGAATAGCTATCAGCTCACAAGGTGAATCATCCACCTCCGAAGGCTATGTTTTTGAAGCCATCAATGGTGCTTCAAATGAAAAATTGCCGGTGTTGTTTGTTTTTCAAGACAACCAATTTGGAATTTCGGTGCCGCAACGCGACCAATCGGCCAATCGCAGGGCTGCTGAAAATTACAGCGGCATCAAAAATTTAAAAATCATGTATTGCGATGGTAAAAATGTGTTCGATTCAATGAACACCATCTTTGCCGCCAAAGAATATATCGAGCAGCATGGCGAACCGGTGATTGTTCATGCCAATTGTGTGCGCATCCACTCGCACTCCAACTCCGACAAGCATGAGCTTTATCGCGATGAAAATGAACGCCATTGTGTGCGTCTTTCCGATCCGATGGAGCGTTTCAAAATTCAATTGATACATTCGGGTAAGTTTACCTCTGAAGAAATTGAAGCTTTGGATGCTGAAGCAAAAAAGATTATTTCGGCTGCCCACAAAAAAGCTATCGTTGCACCAGACCCTACCCCCGAATCAATTTTCGATTTTGTAATCCCTGAGCCTTTTGTTTCAACAAAATATCCCAAAGGCAGCCACGACGGCACCAAAGGTGAGAAACTGAAGTTTATTCAAGCCCTCAATGAAACCCTTAAAGCCGAGTTTCGTCATAATCCCGATACTTATATCTGGGGACAGGATGTGGCCAACAAAGACAAAGGCGGTATCTTCAACGTCACCAAAGGGATGCAGCAAGAGTTTGGCAAAGGTCGCGTCTTCAATGCGCCTATAGCCGAAGATTTTATCACCGGAACTGCCAACGGAATGAGTCGTTTTGACGATAAAATCCGTATTGTGATTGAAGGTGCCGAATTTGCCGATTATTTCTGGCCGGCTATGGAGCAGCTCATCGAAACATCGCACGATTATTGGCGCAGCAATGGTGCCTTTGCTCCCAACGTAACCATTCGTTTGGCCTCGGGCGGTTATATCGGCGGTGGCCTTTACCACAGCCAAACCATCGAAGGTGCCTTGGCTACCTTGCCCGGCCTGCGCATTGTTTACCCTTCTTTTGCCGACGATGCCGCCGGTTTGCTGAGAACGTCCATGCGCTCCAAAGGCCCAACCATTTTCCTCGAACCCAAAGCCCTTTATAACGATCCAATAGCCGAAACTATGGTTCCCGATGACTACGAAGTGCCGTTTGGGATAGCTAAAGTTCGTCGTGAAGGCAAGGATTTGAGCATCATCACTTATGGCAATACCACACATATGGCCCTGCAAGTGGCAGAAAAAATTAGTAAAGAAAAAGGTCTTGAAATTGAAGTAGTTGACATCCGTTCGCTCATCCCATTGGATAAAGAAACCATCCTCAAATCGGTGAAAAAAACCTCGAGAGTGTTGGTTTTGCACGAAGATAAAGTGTTTGGCGGATTTGGCGGCGAGCTTGCAAGTGTGATTGCTGATGAGGCTTTTCAATACCTTGATGCTCCGGTGAAACGTGTGGGTTCTACCTTTACACCTATAGGCTTTAACCGCATCCTTGAAGCAGCCATCTTACCCAATGCAGAAAAGGTGTATGCAGCTGCCATGGAGGTGCTTGAGTTTTAAAAACTGATCTTTTTCCATAAAAATACCTGTGAAGGACGGAAGCTGATAGTGATATAGGTTTCTAACTTTCACAGGTATTTTATTATCAATCAGTTGGTTAACAAAGATTAACAAAATGCTAAAAACGAAAAAGTACCACTCCAACGTTTTATCGCTACTTTTGAGTGTTCAACAATTTTAAACCCATTGCATGAAACCTGCTACCTTAAAAAGCACATTGGTGGTGTTGCTCACCATTTTATTACATCATCTTGTTGTTGCTCAAGCAATTACAAAATCTGACCCTAAAGAAACAAGCCAAAAGTTTGCCGCCACCCTTTTTTACATTGAAAACTTTTATGTAGATACTACCCAACCGGCCAAACTTGTTGAAGCCGCCATAGTGAGTATGCTCAAAGAGCTCGATCCTCATTCGGCCTACATCTCAAAGGAGGAATTAGATGCGGCCAATGAGCCTTTGGAAGGCAGTTTCGAGGGAATTGGCGTAACTTTTCAGCTGAGTAAAGACACCATTTTGGTGGTCTCACCTGTTCCCGGAGGTCCTTCGGAAAAGCTGGGAATACAATCGGGCGACAAGATCATCAAAATCAATGGCGAAGAAGCTTTTGGCTCAAAAGTGAACAACAAATGGGTGATGGATCGCCTGCGCGGAAAAAAAGGTAGTATAGTGAATGTAGATATCTACAGAAGCGGTCGCAATGGTCTGATTGCCTTTGCCATAGAGCGTGATAAAATTCCAATTAACAGTATTGATGCGACTTTTATGTTGCCCGGAAAAACAGGTTACATCAAGTTAAATCGCTTCTCAAAAACTTCGATGGAGGAGTTTTATGCTTCTATGGAGCAGCTCAAAAAGGAAGGAATGGAAAACCTAATCCTCGATCTTAGAGGCAACTCCGGCGGATTTCTTAATACCGCTGTTGAACTTTCAGATGAGTTTTTAGATGCCAATAAAATGATTGTTTACACCGAAGGCATCAATAGTCCAAGACAGGAATTTAAATCGTCTTCGAAAGGAATTTTTGAAAAAGGAAAGCTGATCGTGCTCATCAACGAAGGCTCGGCTTCAGCCAGCGAAATTGTTTCAGGTGCCGTTCAGGATTGGGATCGTGGGTTGGTTATCGGTCGCCGTTCGTTTGGGAAAGGTTTGGTGCAACGGCCTTTCAACCTTCCCGATGGAAGCATCATCAGGCTCACCAACGCGCGCTATTACACGCCAACCGGACGAAGCATCCAACGACCCTATGCCGAAGGCGTTGAAAAATATTATAAAGATTTATACGAACGCCACGAAAGGGGTGAGTTTATTCATGCCGATAGTATCCACTTTCCCGATTCTTTAAAATACATAACCCCGGGAAAGCGAGTTGTGTACGGTGGCGGTGGTATTATGCCTGACGTTTTTGTAGCTTGGGATTCGACCGAGTTTACCGATTATTATTCCAATCTGATCCGCAAGGGGGTGTTCAATAGGTTTACGCTCGATTATGCCAATGGCAAACGGGCTAAGCTGATGAAGACTTATCCCAAAGCTGCTGATTTTAAAGCCAATTTTGAAGTTGACGAGCAACTTATGGATGATTTTAAAGCCTTGGCAGTTAAAGAAGAAGTAGAATGGAACGAAGCTGAATATCAGCGCTCGGAAGCCTTGATCCGTTATCAGATTAAAGCTTTGATTGCTCGTAACTTATGGGATATGAATGCGTATTATGAAATCGTTTCCGATTACGACGAAACCCTGCTGAGGGCTTTACAAATTTTAAATAAAGAGAACATCTTTTCTTATCTGAAAGCCAACAACTAATAATCCAAAAAGCGTGCGAGAGGTAAGTTTGGCGTGGAGGCTCAATGCGAAGCACCAGCATCACTTCGTGACTGCCGCTGTTAAAATTGGATAATCGGTTGATTCCCAAATCGTAGCTGTAGCTCACGTCGAGGTTTTCCATCACTTTGATGCCTGCCTTAACTATCATTGCATCCAAGTGCCGCCAGCCCAAGCCAAATTGTAAATCGCCAAAAAATGCTTGCGCGTCTAATTGAAAATAACCTACTTTGCCCTGCTGATGAAAAGAGGCTCCTGTTCGCAAGCTGTAGCGGTCTAAAATTGGAAAGTTATAGGTTCCATAGAAATGATGATGCAGGGGCACGCGCGACAGTGAAGGGTCGCGGTTGATGTTGGTCAAGTGGTTGGCAGCATATCCCATAGAAAATTCTGGTGTTGTAAAATGGACGCCAAACTCAAAATCGGGCCTGAAATAATTTTCATCCGGACGTTGCAGTGGCTCGTCGCCTTGTAAATAAATAAGCTGCGAGTACAAAATCTGTCGTTGGTTTAACCCTGCTCCAACACCAAAATTTAGCTGAACCTTTTCGTTAAAGTGAACCTTATAGCTGTAAGCAAGCATAAGGTTTCGGGTAACTTCTTTGCCGGTTGTTTGCGAAATTACGTTTAATTTAAGACCCATAGAGTGGAGATCGAAAAAATATCCCAATCCAAACTGTGTGGCTTTAGGCGCATCCGGAAATCCAACCCACTGTTGGCGATTCATTAGCGTGGCATTGATCATTCCATTGTTTTCAATCATTGCCGGATTGTAAACTTCAACGCTTCTCATGCTATTGCTGAAGAGCAGATCGGATTGTGCTTTTACAGCCCCATGAGCGGTTAGCACCAAAGAAAGAAGTCCTATCAATCGGAGCGCTCTCATGGTTTGAAGTCTTTGGCTTGTTGCAACGTAACACGCTGTTGATCAATGTATGGAACGATAAAACTATCCGGAAAACCGAAGGATCGAATCAAGCTTCGTAAAACTTCGGCTTCGCCCAAACTGTTTCTATTTCCTGCCTCGTAGCGGTAGGCTGCACCCACTTCAGTGATGTAGAAAACAAGTTGAGGGATGGCGTTTTTTAAGGCAACAAAATACACTTCAGGGTCATATTTTTTTGAAGACACCAACATCTGCACGCGGTATTGAAGGCGTTGATTGATCGTCTTTTCAGTCTGTTTTGTTTGGGGTTTGGTCTCTTCGTGAGGTGAGAGGGTTTGGTCGGAATTGTAGTTCACCACTTGGAAGGTTGTTCGTCGGTTGGCTTGGTGCTGTTCTTCGCTAATGGCATTTTTATAGATCGGATGCGTTTTCCCAAAACCTTTGGCCACCAAACGCGAAGGTTCGATACCACCGGCAATTAGGTAATTTACTACCGATTGCGCCCGTGCCTGAGATAGTTTATTGTTGTAGGGATTGGCGCCGCGTTCATCGGTGTGCGATGAAATTTGAACGTTAACGCCGGGTGTTTCTCTTAGCATGGAGATGAGTTTCTGCAGCTCCGCTACAGAGCTTTCTCTCAAAGTAGCCTTATCGAAATCATAGTAAATGTTGTTGAGTGTAATTTCTTTCTTTTCTGAAATTTTAGTCAACTCAAAATCAAAGTCATAGCCATTCGATTTTTCTAAAATCATATCTTGGGTAGGTTCGGGCACCCGAAGCACGCGCGATTCGCTGAAATAGCTGTCTCCACTCACTTTCACGGTATAAATGCGTTCGGGTTGTAAGGTGTCGAAGCGATAAACGCCATCAGATCCTGTTTTTGTGGAATGAAAATAGCCTTTAGGCCCACTAAGGCTAACACTGACGCCTTCCATCGGCAAATTTGTATCGCGGTCGGTAACCTTTCCTTTTATCTGAATGGCAAAGCCTCTCGGCTGCAAAACGACCCATTCAATAGATTGATTTGTAGTAGATTGTGAGTTTTTTACTTGTTTTTGTGAGGGATGATGGTCGGGATGTGTGGCCAAAACTGTTCCGTTAGAATAGTCAGGAACGGAAAAGTAAAAGGCGCCGTTTTCGGTGGTGATAAAATCCCACTCGTGGTTTTCGGTATCGCTCCATTTCACAAAAGCACCATCAAGCGGCACTGAATCGGGATTGATGACCATTCCGCTCACGAGTCTTCGTAAAGGATAATCATCAAAGAAATACAAATCGTCTCCGGTGGAAGTGTTTCTGTTTGAGGTAAGTATGCCTTTGGTGGAGTTTTTGCGCAGGCTCAGCGAAAAATCGTCGGCAGATGAATTGTATGGCGGAAGCAAGAGTTGAAGGCGTTCAAAGCCGGTGCCTTTGTTTCGTACGGTATAAAGGTCGAGGCCGCCGTAGCCGGTGTTGTGGCCTGTGGATGAAAAAATCAGAATGCTGTCGCCGATGGCTGTTGGAAACACTTCGTCAAAAGCAGTATTTACTTCTGCTCCGGCATTGATGGGCAAGCCCCAGCTTCCATCAGCTTTCAGGGTGATGCTGTAGATGTCGTTTCCGCCATATCCGTCGGGCAAGGTGGCACTGAAATACATTACTTTTCCGTCTTCGCGTAGGAATGGATGTCCGTAATGGTATTTTTTTTGTACAAAAGCGGGTCTAACCGGTCGAGAAAAAGCAAAGGTGGCGGCATCAAAATCAGTTTGTAAGATGGTGCATTTCTGCTTTCTGTTGTTGCATTTCGTGAAGTACAGGCGGTTTTTTTTGGGGTCGAAAGAAACCACGCCAATGTTTTTATTGTCGTCTATGGGCAATGGAATGGCAGGGCCAAAATCACCATAAAGATTCTCTATAGAGAGGTACAAAGCTGAAAAATCTTCGGAGGTACGTCCGTCTTTGAAAAGAGTCTTTTCTTTTGAGCGGGACGATGACAGGATGAGGTCGTTGTTGAACCATCCGGCGGCATAATCGCTGGAGGCGGTGTTCAAGGCGTTGGCGGGAAAAAGCTTGGGATACGACAACATTTTACTGTTCTCAAAGCTGTCAATCAATAACATAATCCGCTTGCCTTCTGATGAAGACGGCTCCACTTCAAGAACTTTTTCAATGGAGGCCTTGGCTGCAGGAAGGTTGCCGTTGCGGAGGTAAGCATCGGCTTGTGCCAGCAACCAATCGGGCTTGTCGTTGCTGTTGCCGATAGCATCGGCATACCACTGAAGGGCGGGTTCAAAAAGGTTCATGCGGTGAAAGGAGCTGCCCACACGAAAGGCGAGTTCCTTTTTGGTTTCCGCATTATCTGTTTGGCTGAATGCCTTTTGCCACAACTGCGATGCCCTCACAAAATTATGGGCTGCATATTGTTTTTCGGCTTGTCGGTACAAAGATTTTTGTCCTTGAAGCATCAAGCTAAGCTGCAACAAATAGATGATGAACAGAATATGTTTAACTTTTCTCATCTTATAATAATGGTTACTGATCCTTTTTCGGTGCGAACTAAAACGCCATTGATGTCCATGATTTCTATCAGATAATAATAGGTTCCGGGTGTTACGATGTTGCCTTTGTAAGTGCCATCCCAGCCTTCGTTGCCCGAAAATAGCTCAACACCCCAGCGATTGTAAACTTTTATAAAGCTTCCTTTCAAAAACCTGTCGTTGACGTTGTCGCCGTTGGGCGAAAAAGCGTTGATTAAAATTTCGCCGGCATTGGCATTTAAAGTGATTTCTTGTGTGCTGACGCAGCCAAGATCGTTGCTGGCCTCGGCAACAATAGTAGAGCTTGGAAACGATGTAGTTCCATAAAAATAGGATGGAAATCGTGAAGTAGATAAAAGGTTTCCGGCAGAGTAAAAGCGGTACTCAGGATAAATGGAGGCCCCATTCACAAGGATGGTTTGGTTTACACGATCGTCAAACAAAGTAAATACTGGTGTAGGAAGCACTTCCACATTAAACGTACTGCTTTGTGAACAACCAAAGCTATTCGATCCCCAGAGGGTGTAAGTAGTTGTTTCAGTTGGGGCAATTTCTATTTGGTTGGTGGTGATGGTTGGATTCAGCATCCACAAGTAAGTATCAGCACCTGAGGCGGTTAAAACAACTGTGTCGCCTGTGCAGATGTGATTTCTACCCGAAATCGCAACCTCTGGCAAGGGGTAAATGATGAGATTGGCGCTGCCATTCATGGTGGCCGAACATTCGGAAGCCACCTGTTGTGCCTCAACGGTATAGATTCCTGAAACAGAAGGAGCTGTGATGTTGATGGGCAAGCCTGTTCCAGAGTATGAGCCTGCCAGTTCATTTCCGTTGAGGAGAAGCAGATAATCAGTGCCAATCACTGAGCCTGATAGGAGAAATCCATTCGCAGCATCGCCGGGACAGAAAGCACCTCCGCCAATAAGGTTAAATCGTTGTGGAATAGGTTGTTGAACTACCTGTACGCTGCCGTTCATCACAGCCGAACAGCCCGATAAGTTGGTGGCCACGATGGTGTAATTTCCATTGGCCGCTGTTCCGTTAAACGAAAGTGGGCTTCCGTTTCCGGGAAATAGTTCACCCGTTGTGATGCCGTTTCTGAAAAGGGCATAATTGACGTTTGCCTGACTGCCCGAAAGCATTACTTGAGGTGGCGTAGCATTGCTGCACCAAAAACCGCCACCCGTAATATTGAAGGTTTGCGGACTTGCCAACACGGTTACTATCATTGAATCGGCCACAGTGTTCAATCCATCACTCACCGTTACCTTCACCTTGGAGTTTTGGTTGGGCGTAAAATTAAAATATGCCTCTGAACCTGTAATGGTTGCCGGGCTGGTTGCCCAAAGCCAGGTGTAATTGCCGCTTCCACCCGATGGAACAGCAGTAAATCCAACTTCGTTTCCCGGACAAACCGCAGTTTGTGTCGCGCTAAGAATTACACTCAATCCACTTCCATTCACAAATACAATGGTTTGATCCTGAGTGCTACATCCCGAAACAACATCGGTAACTGTTACAGTAAACACCCGGCTTAAAAATAAATTTTTGGTTTGAGGTTGTGCACTTGTAGGATTGAGCAGTAAATCAGCAGGCTGCCATGAATAAGCATAGTTTCCCGATCCGTTGGAAACCGAACTTTCTAACGTGGCTGAGCTACCTTGGACAATCGTTTGATCAGGTCCGGCAACCACCAACGGTGGTGTAAATACTTGAATAACTGCCGATCCCTGCATTTGTGTTTCACAGGGCAACAATTCTTTTCGTGCCATTACTGTATAAACACCGGATGTGCTGAAATTTCCAAAAATGATTGTCTCTCCTTGTCCGATAACCGTGATGAGGGCTTGGGTGTAATTCCTAAATAAGGTATAAATCACTCCGGCCTCAGATTGCGAAAGACCAATGGGGATGCCTATATTGCTGTTGCAGGTTGCGCCTCCTCCGGTAACTTCAAAAACTTCAGGTAAGGGAACGGCTTCAACAAAAACAGAGTCAGAAACAAAATTGTCACCATCGCTCAGTTTTGCAAAAAGATATTGCGAAGACAAGACAGTGTAGGACAAATTTTGACTTTCTCCCAAAATATTGCCTGCTGCATCCGTCCATTGATAGCTGTAATTTCCTGAACCTCCACCCGGTAATATGCTAAAATTGATGCTGCTACCTATACATGTGATGGCTTGTTCAGGTATAATTTGAATGTTTAATGCTTGTCCGGTCACCATCACGAGTGTGGTATCAACCTTACTCAAGCAGCCCGATTGTTGATCGGAAGCGTAAAACAGGAAGGAAGTGCTTTGTGTTAGTGGAAGTGTTAAAGTAGAAATCAAATTCGGTTGTTCAACCAAATACGATGGATTCCATTGGTAGATATAAAAGTTACTGCCACCCGTTACGAAACCTTCCAAGTTGGCTTTTTCACCCGATGCAATGGTGAGGTCGGGGCCTCCATAAGCCACAGGACGTTGGAATAGATCTACTTGTGCTGAGCCATTCATGTTGCTAACACAGTTAGAACTTGTATTTTGACCTTGAATGGTATAGATGCCGGAAGTGATAATATTTTCAAAAGAAATACCTTGTCCGGTGCCAGATACGACAGAGCCAGTGAGGTTGCCATTGCGTTTTAACAGATAATCTACACCCAGTTGCGAGCCACTGAGGTTAACCTCAGTTCCTATGCCTCCGCTGCAAACATTTCCTCCACCTGAAACGGTAAACGATTGGGCCGAAGGCTTCACATTAATTTGAATGGATTTTGATGCGCTGTTGAGTCCATCGCTTACCAATACACTGTAAACCGTTGTCAATAAAGGACTTACTGTTGGATCAAACACTGTTGACTGAAAACCTGTTGGAACAGATGACCAGCTGTAAGAAATGTTGCCTTGTCCGCCCGAGGTCAAAGCGAAGAGCC
The DNA here is from genome assembly GCA_023396415.1 of Bacteroidota bacterium. Lineage (GTDB taxonomy): Bacteria > Bacteroidota > Bacteroidia > Bacteroidales > F082 > JALNZU01. The sequence continues at coordinate 6,127 of JAEWWJ010000073.1, read as the reverse complement.
GAACGCTATCTCCCGGACACACCAAAGTTTGCTCTGCTATTATTTCAACATTTAAAGTGTTATTCGATACGATGACATACAGCTGTTTGCTTTTTTGGCAACCGGTGCGAATGTCAGTAATAGTAACCGAAAAAGTTTGATTTCCTGAAAGAGGGACAGTTGCGCTATTGGCAGTATTGGGGTTTAAAACCAATTGTGAAGGCTCCCACTGATACAAAAAATTACCCGAGCCGCCGCTAGCCGAAACCGAGAGATTTGCCGCCGTTCCGGTTTGTATGTATTGAAAATCAGATACAACTGCAACGAGAGGCACAGTTGAATTGACTTGAACGTTTCCGTTCATCATAACGCCGCATGATGAGAGAAGGTTCTTGGCTCTAACGGTATAATCACCCGGCTGTACAATTTGTTCGAAAACCATTGCATTGCCGGTCCCATATTGTATTGCCACCACCTGGTCGTTGTTGAGGATGAGGCTATATTCAAAGTCTAACTGTGTTCCCGATAATTCAATGCTTAGTCCTTCCGCATTTTGGCAAAGAAATCCGCCTCCGCTGATGTTGAACAATTGGGGCAATGGGTGTATGATAATTTCTATGGTTTTGTTGGCAATCGCTAAACCATCGGTGAGCGTAAGGCTGTAGCTACCACCCAACAATGCGGCTGTGCTGAGTATGGCGTTGGTGCCAATCACCGCTCCGGCAGGATTTTTCCATATATAAGTATAATTTCCCGATCCGCCTTGCGGTAAAGCAGTAAGCACCAGTGTTTCACCCGAACAAAAAACGTTGTTGTTGGCCAGTATTTCCACCGATAGTGCAGCACCCGTAACAACAACCAAAGTGGTGTCGCGATTGCTGAAACATCCGCTTTGCACATCTTTTGCTTGAACTGTGAAAACAGTAGAATTGTTGAGTGGGACTGTAGCCGTAGATGCGGATGTGGGCGCAGTTAACATGGAAGATGGTTGCCATTGATAAGTGTAACTTCCCGATCCACCTGCTGTCTCCGACAAAAGTGTTGTGCTTGATCCACCGGCTATCATTTGGTCGGGGGAGCTTACAATTACCGGCGGTATGTGGAAGGTAACAGAAGCTTCACCCGTCATCATACGGCTACATTGCGAAGCTGCCGTTGCTATCACGGTATAAAACCCATCTTGTTGTATAGCATTGAAAACCAATGAACTTCCTGTACCTTTGAGTTGTGTTGAAGTGACAATATTATTCCGAAATAGCGTATAAATTACATCTGTTTCCGAGCCACTCAACTGCAATGAAACCGCTGTGTTTTGACAAAAACTACCCCCTCCGCCAAGCGAGAAAAGCTCAGGTTGGTTTTTGGTGTTAACAAAAACTGATTGGCTTACCGATTGCACACCGTCGTGAACAGTAACAGTGTAAGTTGTTGGAACAGTAGGTGAAAAAACGGGATTTGGCAGTGTTGAAGTTGCTCCAGCAGGTTGCGACTGCCAAGCGTAGGTGTAACTTCCATTCCCCCCACTCACAACAGCCAATAGTTGAACATCGTTGCCCGGACAAACCACGTTCGAGCTGGAAATTAGTTCCACGGTAATAGGGATGCTTGTTACAAAAACAGTAACATAATCAACCGAAGGCTGACATCCGCCTCCTTGGCCTGTTGCCGTAAGTTTAAAAAGGGTGGTCGCCTGCAAGCCAGTAGTGGTGGGCTGTATAGCTTGTGGGTTGAGCAGTTTTCCGGCTGGCGACCAGCTGAAAGTGTAATTGGATTGTTGGGCCACAACGCTAGCTTCCAGAACTGTTTGTCCTCCGGCAACCACATATTTATCGGGACCGGCATCGGCAATTACTTGTCCGTTGTTGCTGATCACTGCCGTGCCTTCCATGAGGCGTTCGCATAAATTGTTGATTTTTTTAGCCGACACTGTATAGCTTCCTACAGCATCAAAAAGTCCAAAAGCCAGCGCACTTCCTGTGCCTACAAGGTTTGCGATAGTGCTGTTTTCATACATCAAAGCATAAATGGTTCCGGTTTGTGAACCTGACAAGCCGATGGGCAATTTGTTTCCCGGACTGCAAATGTTGCCTCCGCCTGTTATTTGAAACAACTCAGGAAGTGCTAAAACATTGATGGTAATTGATTTAGAAATAGTTTGAAAGCCATCGTTGACGCTTAAAATGTAGGTGGTGTTGACGGTCGGTGATGCGGTAACTTGGGCTGTATTTCCGAAAAAACCTTCAGGATTGGAGGTCCAATAAAAGGAATAACTACCCGTTCCGCCTGTAATAAGTGCATTCAAAATGATAGAAGAGCCTGAACAGACGGAGGTTGAAGGAGTTTCAATTTGAAGACTTAAAGCACTGCCTGAAACAAAAACTGTTTTAACATCGGCATCGCTTATACATCCATTTTGCGTATCCGTTGCAACAAAGCTGAAGTTGGTGGTAGCCGTCAACGGAACGCTGTTGCTTTGAAAAGCATTTGGATCTAACACCATAGAAGTAGGTGTCCATTTCCCGATATAAGCGCCTGATCCACCGCTCACTGTAGCCGACAGCAGTGTGGAAGCGTTGAAAGCGACCGTAACATCGCTTCCGGCATCAACAATGGGTTTGGGTAAGGGTGTAACAACAACTTGTCCGGTCATTGAAGCCGAACACATATTTGAAGGACTAAAAGCGTCAATTTGATAGATGCCCGATTGCGACTGCTGTCCAAAACTGATGGGGTCGCCTGTGCCTTGTCTTACTTCAGTTGTGAGTGTGCCATTGCGCAACAAACTGTAAAAAACAGACGGTTCCGAATTTAAGAGCTTCACCTCGGGTCCTGCATTTCCACTGCAAAAAGTACCGCCACCTGCTACTTGATACGCCAATGGTTTTGGCCTTACAGTGATTTTAACCGAATCAGAGGCAGTGAGAAAACCATCAGTAATCACAACTTTATATGTGGTAGTTTGCTGGGGATTTACTTTTGGATTGAAAACCGTGGAACTAAATCCGGAGGGGTTGGATTGCCATTGGTAGGTGTAACTCCCCGATCCGCCGCCTGCAAGCGCAGTAAGCTGAACTTCTTCTGACGGACAAACGGTATAACTTGAGGCAGTAACATCTGCTTGGAGTAGAGGTGCTCCCGATACAAAAACAACTGTTTGCGCACTGTTGCTCACACATCCCGAAAGGGCATCCGTAACGCTGAGGTGAAATTGTTGTGTGGCAGTGAGCGGAATTGTTGAAGGACTGTTGGCAGTTGGGTTAATTAGTAAAGCTGCCGGCGACCATGAATATTGATAATTGCCCGATCCGCCGGTGGCAGCACCAACCAGAACTGCAGCGCCTCCGCTTGGAATAATTTGCTCGGGTCCGGCAGTAGCAGTCGGCTTTTGATTGACTTGAATGACTGCCGACCCTATCATGGCAACGGTGCAACTGTTGGTGGTACTGGTAGCCGAAACAGTGTATTCTCCCGCGGTGGTAAAGCTGCCAAAATCCAAGAGTGTTCCTGTTCCCTGCTTTGAAAGTAAATTTTGTCCATCCTTAAAAAGCGAATATAAAAATCCTGTTTGCGAACCCGAAAGCCCAACAGATAGACCGCTTTCGCCGCTGCAAAACATTCCGCCACCGGTAACTTGTTGAGCAATAGGGATGTTATACACGCTGATGGTGATGGACTTATTCACTGTGGTGTTTCCATCGCTCAGCGCAAGTTGATAGGTTGTGGTTTGAGTGGGGCTGACAGAAATCTCCGCCGTTGTTGCGGTAAAACCTACCGGTGTGGAAGTCCAAGAATAACTGTATTGGCCTGTTCCGCCTCCGGCATTGGCAATGATGTTTACTACCGATGCCGGACAAATACTGCTGGCGTCAGCTACCAAAGTGAGGTTGAGCGGGCCGCCCGTTATCGTAACTTTTATACTGTCGGCTTGACTTACGCATTGCGATATGGGGTTTTTCGCTGTAACTGTGAAAATACGTGATTGATAAAGTGGAATTGTAGTCGTTGTAGCTTGATGAGGCTGCTGAACAAAAGCCGATGGCTGCCATTGCAACAAAGGCATCAGGCCTGCTCCACTAACTTGTGCCGATAAAATGGCAGTAGTTCCGGGGGCTATGGCTTGGTCAGCACCTGCAAAAACCTGAGGAATCTCATTTTGAATGATTTGTACATTCCCATTCATCTGTACCGCACAATTGCTGCTGATGTTTCTGGCCGATACAGTATAAAACCCTGTCTCTGAAATGTTTCCAAAAGAGAGGGTAAAGCCGGTTCCTTCCAAGGTTTGTCCGGTGGATAATCCGTTTTTATGTAGGGTATATTCAATGTTTTGCTGCGATGACGAAAGAAAAATTTCCGGAGGTAAGCTCCCCGAGCAAAAACTTCCTCCACCCATAATACTTTGCTGCAATGGCAGCGGGTTGATGATGATTTGAACGGAATTGTGCATCGGAATGGCGCAGCCAGTGGAACCGTTTATGGCCCTAACAGTGTAATTTCCAGCCTGCGTAAAAGTGCCTAAACTGATGGCCTCACCCGTTCCGGAAACAACGATGCCGGTGCTGGTGCCATTGCGCGATAAATGGTAAGCAATTCCGGCCTCTGAATCTGCCAATCCAATGGGTAATCCGCTGCCTCCCTCACAAAACGAACCGCCTCCTGTGACAATTTGCAAAGTTGGCGTAGGATTTACAAATAGTCGTGCAAAGTTGGTAGTGTCAGGGCAATTGCCATTGACAACGCGGCATCGGTAGCGAAAACCATTCATGCCGGTTGTTGTAAAAACTTTTAAATTGGGTTCGGTAACTCCTGAATAAAAAGCGTTTTCGGTCATGTCAATCCAACCGGAGCCGACACTTTCCTGCCATTGGTAACTATCTGAATTTAAAGCGTTAACACTGAAAAGTGCCAAACTATTTTTACAAACGGTAATGTCCAAAGGATGGATGGTGACCACCGGAGGTTCGTTTACGCCCAGTCTGGCTCCTTCACTCATAGCCGAAATATTGTCGCCATCCGTAACTATACAGCGGTACAAATAACCGTCTAATCCTAAGTTGGCATCGTTAATGCTGAGAATGGGAGTGGTAAACCCATCAGCATAAGTAATTGTTTCATCTATGTTGTACCAACCCACACCGTCGTTTTCTTGCCATTGGTATGAAATGGTGTTGACGGCTAACACATAAAATTTAGCAAAACCTCCATTGCAAACCGAGGTGTCGGCGGGCTGACCTATCACCACAGGCTGTGCCTTCAATTTGATGGGTTCAAAAAGATAAAATGCAGTAAATGAAAACAATACAATAACAAAAAATCGCATTGATTTTGTTTTTAATTCGACAAAACACCAAAAAAAACTGCAAAACGAACAAATAGCTCATTCAACTATCCGCAGCTTACGACAGCTTCTTTTGAAGCAAATCGAAAAATATTTATCAATAAAAAGACTTGATTTGTATGTTAAGACACAATTGGCTGTAAGTGTTTTTACGAAACAAAAATACAAATAATATACCTTCCGGTTTTGCTTTGAGCCACTTTTTTGTAAACAGCAAATTGTTCAAAAAACTATGGCTGAATTAAAAGGCTTTTTCTGTCAATAAAGTCAGTTTTCGAATACCGAATGGTGTTCCAAAAATTCGATGTATTCAGTAAAATAAGCAATTTAGAATCTATCTGAATAAATGCTAAGCTCCAAATGATATGGAATATTGTCCTACTTTTACTTTCTAAAAAGTTAAAAAGCAAAAGCGTTATGGCAAATCTTAGTACCACATACATGGGTTTGAAACTCAAGAATCCTATCATTATTGGCAGTTCGGGTTTAACAAATTCGGTTGAAAACATCAAAGAAGCTGCTGCCAACGGAGCTGCCGCTGTGGTTTTGAAATCGCTTTTTGAAGAACAAATTCTACACAGTGCCGCCCACACCTTGATGCAAAATGAAGGGTCTAACTATTATCCCGAGGCCGAGGATTATATCACTAACTACACGCGCAGCAGTGATTTAGACAAATATCTTAAACTTATTCGCGACAGTAAAAAAGCGGTTGACATCCCCATTATTGCCAGCATCAATTGTATTTCATCACGCGAGTGGACAGATTTTGCCAAAAAAATTGAAGAAGCGGGAGCCGATGCTTTGGAG
>JAEWWJ010000046.1 GCA_023396415.1 Bacteroidota bacterium | reverse complement strand
ATCCCTGAGACCTCCTTGGGGGGGTCTCCGGAAAATTTTAGAATAACTTTGACAGCCAAACCCAGTGTTAATGAAAAATATAGTTTAAATTTGTCCAATAATTGTCCAGCCATATTGGACCAGCTCATAGCATTGCCGCTTCCAACAATGGTATAATAAAGACTTAACGCATCAGATGTTGGAACATAACCCACCGATGTTTCTTACTTGACGTTTTGTGCTACTCCCTCAACTGAAATAAAAAGCAATAGTTTTGCACAAAAGAATATAACGTTTTGTTTCATGATGTAAAGCAAATAAAGTTTATAACATCAAATTTCACATCTTCTCATTGGGGCCGATGAGCGTCTGAAAAATTTGAATGGTGACTGCCGGAAAGTATTGTTTGTGCAATTCTGCTACATTCAAGCTTCCGAGAATTAAAAAAACACCTTTAACAGTTCAACCACCAACGCAACAGAGATTTTTGTTCGTAGTTTTTAGTGCACCCGCTCCACCTTGGTAATGAAGTAGCGCGTGTCGCCCCGCCAGGGGAAAATTGTATAGCGTTTGATGAAATGAAGATTCACCCTTTCGCCGCTGAGGGATACTTTTTGCAGATCGTCAATGACAGGCTGAGCACTTTTTTCAACTGAAAAATCAAAGGTGCTGGCCACAGCGCTTGTGTTTTTCATGGCTCCAAAGGTTTCTAAATCAATCTTCCCTTCATAGGTTTTGAAAATCACCCCTTTCTCGGCAATGCGCAACACCTTGCCGGCCATCACGCCACGCTCGTAAATGCCCCAGTAATAAAAGGAAAAAAGTGCAATCAGCACGATAGCCAATGTCACCAAAGTGATTTTAATTCCTTTTCTTATTCCTCTCTTGGTCTTATCCATAAATGTTTGTTGCTCTTCCATTTTTACGATCGTTAGTTTGTGATTTTACGCTTTTTCTTTTGCAAATATACGTTCATTTGATGCGGTTTGCGTTGTACATCTTATTTTATTGACTGAACAACGCTCAGCATTTTGCACCTCTGCATTTGATGGGTCAAGTGTTTTCTTTGACCTATGGGCTTTTGAAACAAAAACTTCGTCCATGCACCTTCAACAGCCATGTGCATACAGTTTTGTGTTTTCAACGGGTAAAAAGCGCTGCGTTCAACCATAGCTTGCTGCTGAATGTCTATCTTTGTGGGGTTTAAAGATCAAAAAATATTTTATAAGTTATTATGAATCTTTCGATTAAAGATGAAACAAAGCTTTTTGCGGTCATTGATATCGAAACTACCGGCCTAAATGCAGGAAAGGAAAAAATCACCGAAATAGCCATTTTATTGCACGACGGAAGACGTGTTCTGAATGAGTTTAGTAGCCTGATCAATCCCGAAAGAAAAATATCTTATCAGATCACCCAACTCACCGGTATCAACGATCAGATGGTTTCGGGGGCGCCAAAATTTTATGAGTTGGCCCGCCAAATTGTCGAACTGACTGAAAATACAATCATAGTTGGCCACAACGTTCATTTTGATTATAGTTTTTTGAAGGCCGAATTTTTAAGTCTTGGCTTTGAATTTCAACGTAAAACCCTTGACACCGTCCGGCTAAGCCGAAAACTAATTCCCGGGCAACCAAGTTATAGTTTGGGAAAACTTTGCAATGCACTGCACATTGAAAACAATGCCCGCCACCGTGCGCTGGGCGATGCCACCGCAACAGCTCAGCTTTTCGCCCTGCTCTATGATATTGATCCCGATATTGACACCCTGCCCACCAAAGGACTTTCGGCCAATCTCAACCGCTCATTGGTGGAAAAACTGCCTGAAAAAAATGGTGTGTATTACCTCTATAACGGCGAAAATAAACTCATTTACATCGGCAAAGCCAACAATATCAAAGCTCGTGTGATACAGCACCTCAACAACAATTCAACCCGAAAGGCGGTTGAGATGAAGCAAAACATAGCCGATGTTGACTTCATACACTGTGGCAACGAACTCATTGCCTTACTGTTAGAATCGGATGAGATTAAAAAACACACCCCTGTTTTCAACACCAAACAGCGCCGATCGCTTTTCAATTATGGCCTGTACCATTATGTTGATGATGAAGGTTTTATAAGGCTTAAAGTGCAAAAAGTGGTGGATGAGCTGGTTCCTGACTATGCCTACAGTTCGGCTTTGGAAGCAAAAGAGCATTTGTTTTTCCTGACCGAGCAGTTCAATTTGTGCCAGCGTTTAAATGGTCTTTATCCGGGCAATGGCGGCTGTTTTCAATACCAAATCGGGCAATGCCGAGGCGCTTGTTGCGGAAAGGAAAAACCTGAGGATTACAATCCAAGAGTGGAAGAAGCCCTCGAACGTTACCATTTTGAGCATGAAAACTTTTACATTTTTGACCACGGACGGTCTGCCGATGAGGTTGCTGTCATCAAAGTTGAAAAAGGAGTGTATCGGGGCTTTGGGTATGTGCCCGCGAACGAGGTGCAACACAACCTCAGCGAGCTGGATGACTTTATCCAAAGCTATCCCGACAATCGGGAAGTAAGGCAAATCATTAGAACTTACCTTAAAAAACATAAGGTATTGAAGCTGTTGCCTTTCTAAAAATTCTTGTAGCTTATTGAACGTTTTCGGCAGCTGTTCTGCGCAGCAGCAAGGTTACGTTTTCAACGTGGTGTGTTTGTGGAAACATATCTACCGGCTGCACCGCTTTCACCTCATAATGCTCGGAAAGTAACGCTATATCACGCGCTTGTGTGGCAGGATTGCAGCTCACATAAACAATTTTGGCAGCTTTAATTTTCAGCAATTGCTCCACCACGGCTGGGTGCATGCCGGCCCTCGGCGGATCGGTGATAATCACATCAGGAGTTCCATTTTCCAGCAACAGCGCATCATTCAGCACTTTGGCCATATCGCCTGCCATAAACTCCACATTGTCAATGCCATTCAATTCAGCATTGGCTTTGGCATCTTTCACAGCCTCTTCTACATACTCAATCCCCAATACCGAAGCCACCGATCGGGCAATATAGAGGGCAATCGTACCGGTTCCTGAATAGAGATCGAACACCCTTTCATGGCCTTTGAAACCGGCCAAATCAAAAGCCGTTTTGTACAACACTTCTGCTTGCAGGGTGTTGGTTTGGTAAAAAGAAATGGGGCCTACACGAAATTGTAAATCAGGAAAAGAACCTGCTGGCGTTTTCATGCTCTTAGTAATGAATGGATTGCCTCTAAAAAGCTCCACTTTCAGGTCACTGATTTGATCGTTCTTTTTGGGATTGATCACATACATCAACGCATCAATGGCTGGAAAAGTTTCTGCGATAAAAGGCAAAAGATGGTCCATGATCAGACTGTTTTCTTCAGAAACAACCAGAATCACCATCAGCTGATTGCTACCGTCGGTGCGGATAATGAGATTACGCAACAGTCCGCTGTGCGCCCTTACATCATAAAAACTGATGTCGTTTTTGAGCGCGAAATCCCTGATGGCCAAGCGAATTTGATTGGACGGCTCTTGCTGAAGGTAGCAATGATCGAGATCGAGAATGCGGTCGAACATCCCCGGCAGGTGAAAGCCAACACCATTCATATTGTCGGGCAATTCAGCACCTTCAACAGGTTTTTCTGTGAGCCAACGACGGTTTGAAAAGGTGTATTCCAACTTATTACGATAGTAATACTGCTGGGATGAACCGATGATGGGTAAAATTTCGGGATGCGGAAACTTACCGATACGCTCAAAATTGTCCTTCACTTGTTGCTGCTTATATTTCAGCTGGTGGGCGTAATCAAGATGCTGCCATTTGCAGCCGCCACAAACCCCAAAATGACTGCAAGCGGGGGTTGATCGTTCACTTGACAAGTGATGGATTTTCAAGATTTTTCCTTCAAAGAAATTTTTCTTTCGCTTGATGACTTGCAAATCCACCACATCGCCAGGAGCGGCAAAAGGTACAAAAACTACTTTCTGGTCGGGTTTCGCAACCGCCATTCCCTCCGCCCCTGCTCCAACAATGGTTACATTTTCTAGGATAACGGGTGTTCTATCCCCTCTGTGTCTTGGCATTTTTAAATTTTTTACAAAAATAATCAAATTGCCGGCTTTGGACTTTCTTTCTGCAACAGAGCAGAAATCCGAAGTAAAAAGGCGGTCAATGATGCGAACCCATAAGATCGCTTTTTCGATAATAAGGAAATAAACATCTATTGTTCAACGGATTGCAATTGAACTTCGATTGTTAAAAATTCAAAAAACAAAGGGTCAGACCAGCTTTGGTCAACAAAATGGCTGTATTATTGTTTGATAATAAAACTTTAATACTATGAAATCAATAAAAATTACCCTTCTTTTCGTTCTTGCGTTGACCTTGCAATTTGGACTTCATGCACAGGACAAAACCAAAACAGTGTTTTCTTTTGAACCTCTACCTTACGCATACGATGCGCTGGAAAAGTCAATTGACAAAGAAACGATGGAAATTCATTACGACCGTCATCACCGTGCCTATTACAATAATTTTATGAAAGCCATTGCCGCTACGGAGTTGGAATATTTGACGATGGAAGAGATTTTTGCCAATATGAGTAAATTTCCTGTTGGAGTGCGCAACAATGGTGGTGGTTATTACAATCATACCTTGTTTTGGAACAACCTCTCACCCGATGGCGGAAAAATCGAAGCTGCTTTGGAAGAAGCCATTGTTAAAACTTTCGGCTCATTGGAAGATTTTAAAAAGCAGTTTGAACAAGCCGGTGCAACCCGTTTTGGTAGTGGTTGGGCTTGGTTGAGTGTGAACGAAAAAGGTGAATTGTTCATCAGTTCAACGGCCAACCAAGACAATCCTTTGATGGATGTGGTGGCTGAACGCGGCACTCCAATCCTTGCTCTTGATGTTTGGGAACATGCGTATTATCTGCGTTATCAAAACAAAAGAGGCAGCTATATGAGTGCCTTTTGGGATGTTGTCAACTGGACAGAGGTATCGGAAAGATATCAGATGGCTGTGAACTAAGATTAAACGTTGATCAGTGTGCTGCAATCAGCGAGCTGTGAACGTTTTAAGACAGATACAAAGTGGCCTGGTTTTATATCAGGTCGCTTTTTTATTGCTACATAAAGAATAAAGATCATTCGACCAACCTCATGCCAATAGGGTTGCGAAGGCATAAAGTGCCGCGCGATCTTATTTTTGAAAAATGAAATAGACAGCAAGGATTAAAAATCCGAAACCGATCAAATGGTTCAAGCGCAAGGTTTCATTTTTGAAAACAACGATGGTAAAAACAGTAAAGACTGTTAATGTGATCACTTCTTGGATGACTTTTAGCTGCCACAAATTAAAAGGCCCGCCGTTTTCGATAAAGCCAATTCTGTTGGCAGGCACTTGCACCGAATATTCAAAAAATGCAATTCCCCAACTGATAAAAATGATAGACGGTAAGCTTAAGCTGCTGAACCAGTTCATGTCTTTAAACTTCAAATGGCCATACCAAGCGAAAGTCATGAAGATGTTGGATAAAATCAACAACAGAATCGTGTAAAGCGCCTTCATCTTATCCCAACAATGATGTGCATTCATCCTCAACAAGTTGGCAAAACGCAGCATGGCTTGTCCGTTCCGGCTGAAGGAGATACATGTTCCACTTTTGGTTCGTGAGCAACCACAACAGCTTCCAAAAGTTTTTTGATTTCAAACAGCAGGCCTTCGCGTTAAGATACTCACGATTAATCTTTTGCCTGTCAAAAACGGGAGTAATTTCCGCACTCCTAACACTATGCCCCATCATTTTACAGCCCATCTCTAACTCAGGTTTGATTTCCTGATGCGGCCTTATTCTACTTTGGAAACTCTTCATTTTCAGCATTGCCGCTATGGTTGATATCGCGTTTAGATTCATATTTTAAACGTTGAATAATGAGTGCTTTGCACTTCTAATTTACTTTGGTGTGGGGTGAGTTGTACTTGCTTCGGTAAAATCGTGAACATAGAAAACATTAAGTCTTGAAGCCATAAACTTCTAATAAATTATATAAATCATTGCGACTGATGGGCTTAGGCAAATAGGCATCGCAGCCGGCTTCAATGGCTTTGTGTTCATCCCCGCTCATGGCAAAGGCGGTTACTGCAATGATGGGCAGATTTTTGTTGAAGCTTTTAATCAACCGTGTAGCTTCAAAACCATCCATTTCGGGCATTTTGATGTCCATAATAATCAAATTTACCTCCGGATGCTCCTTTGCCAAATCCACGGCTTCTTTTCCGGTTTTAGCACGTAAAACATGAGCTTTAAATGTTTTCCGAAGAATCATATCGAGCACAATGAAGTTAGAATCTTCATCTTCGGCAATCAACACCAGCTTGCTTGTCTCGGGATGAAGTTCTCCATCAATGGGGGGTTGCGCTGAAATGTCAGGAATCTGAAGCGTAATTGTGGTTCCTTCTCCTTTTTTGGAGTTGACCTTGAGGTTTCCTTTTAACGCATCGGTTACCTTTTGCACGATAGATAGTCCCAGTCCGCTCCCTTCAAATTTTCGTGAGACACCCATGTCTTCTTGGGTAAAATTCTCGAAAATTTTCTCTTGCATTTTAGGTTCAATCCCAACACCGGTATCCTTGATCACAAACACAAAATCATTTTTTTGTCGGCTACAACTGAAACAAACTTTTCCGCTTTTGGTAAATTTCACTGCATTGGAAAGCAAATGACTCAATGCTTTTGCCAACCATTCGCTATCGGATTTGATGAGCTGTGCAGCCAATTCTTTTGAAATATCCGCAACAAACTCTACTTCCTTCTCTTCACAGGCCTCCTGGAATTTCCTTACCAATGGCTCAGTAATTTCGCTGATGGCATGTTCCTTTACATTCATTTCAATATTTCCGGAAGTCAGCAGCGAGATGTCCATATAATCCGTGATGGTTTGAATCAGCCTTTGGGTACTCAAATTGATAATTTCGACCATCGAAGGAATTTCATCTTGTCCTAAGCCGGGCTCATTGAGTAGCATTGCCGCGCCCATGATCCCATTCAACGGTGTTCGAACTTCGTGGGAAATATTATTTAGGAAAGCTGTTTTGAGTCGGTCGCTCGCTTCAGCAAGAGATTTTGCTTTCTGCAAAGCCAGCTGCTCGGCTTTTTTATCAGTAACATTATAGGCCATTACAATACGTTTGCGTATCCCTTTGTCTAAGGGAAGCTCATGCGAGGTAAGTTCTACTTCGATAATAGCACCATCTTTTCTGACATGCTGTCGCGAAACCGACCTCAATCCCGAGAATGTGGCTTGCCCTGTATTGGTAATTATTCCATGACCCGGCACCGAAGGACGCAGATCGGTGGTTAACATCTTTTGAAACTCCTCGTGCGAATAGCCGTATTGACTGACCGCCGCATCGTTTACCTCTAAAAACCGGAGGCTGTCCAAGTCGTATATCCACATCGGGATAGGGTTTCCTGTAAAAATATTGCGATACAATGTTTCACTTTTCACCAACTCCTCCTCTAGTGCCTTGTGCTCGGTAATGTCTTCTTTCACGGCAAGAAAATGGGTCATCTTACCCATTTCATTGATCACAGGGCCAATAGTGGCACGCTCCCAGTAGTGATCGCCATTTTTTTTCACATTTTTAAACTCACTCTGCCAAATCTCACCTTTTAAGATGGTAGCATACATTTCTTTATATTCAGCATCGGTAGTTTTGCCCGATTTGAATAAACGAGGGTTCTGACCAAGGAGCTCAAAAGGATAGTAACCAGATAATTCACAAGCCTTTGGATTCACATATTCGATCACTCCATCAAGGTTAGTGATAAGGATAGAAACCGGCGACTGCTCCACCGCGCGGGTTAATTTCGTGATTTCGTCTCCAAAAAATTTCCTGTCGGTGATGTCTATATAGGTCGAGAGTAATAGCGTTTGGTCTTCCAAAACAAATCGCTCTACCGTTACATTGATATTGCGCTTGTCGTTTTTCTTGCGATGTAGGGTAACCTCAACATCTTGAAAATTGCCGCCTATATCAAAGGTATCTAAAATATTCTTCCGGACACTTGCATCAATAATTCCCATTTCAAGAATGGTTTTACCTATGAGCTCCTCATGTCTGTAGCCCGTCAAATTGCAATAAGAATCATTCACGTCGAGAAAGCGCCCGTCGTCAAATTGCGTGATTGATATAGCTACCGGACTGGTATAAAAAATCTTCTCAAACCGCTTTTCAATGTCTTTGTATTTTTTTTCGGCTTGGTGTTGCGCGTCCACCTTTTGGTGTGAAACGCCCGAAGTTTCCTTCAAAGAAGCGCTTAAACGCAACAAGGTATTGATTTGCGTTTTGAACTCGAAAGCCTCCAATGGCAGGTGAATGAAGCCATCAGCAC
>JAEWWJ010000042.1 GCA_023396415.1 Bacteroidota bacterium | reverse complement strand
TTTTAAAATGTATCTTTGAAATTGTTTGAGACAGTAAATACCGCTGGGAAATAGAAGCTGTAACGGTTGTGAATTGCTTTTAAAATGTATCTTTGAAATTGTTTGAGACAGTTCACAGCAACTGGCAATGAAGTAGCACCACGTTGTGAATTGCTTTTAAAATGTATCTTTGAAATTGTTTGAGACAGTTATTTCCTTCCTCTATCTTTCTAATTGTTTGTTGTGAATTGCTTTTAAAATGTATCTTTGAAATTGTTTGAGACAGTACTCTCAAGCTGTTACGTATAATTGTACTAGTTGTGAATTGCTTTTAAAATGTATCTTTGAAATTGTTTGAGACAGTAACCACGTAAGCACCTCCAGAGCGTATTTGTTGTGAATTGCTTTTAAAATGTATCTTTGAAATTGTTTGAGACAGTACCAGCAAGATCAATCCTATTCATCAATGAGTTGTGAATTGCTTTTAAAATGTATCTTTGAAATTGTTTGAGACAGTCAACCAACGTACGCAAAGCAAGCATCTTTGGTTGTGAATTGCTTTTAAAATGTATCTTTGAAATTGTTTGAGACAGTACGATCTGAGTTTTTATCAGTAAATCAATCTGTTACAGACAATAATGTAAAAGAAAAAAATTGACTGTTTGAATAAAAAAACCTACCATTCAGGTAGGTTTTTTTATTTCAAAACAATTCCAACTGCTGACTGGGCAAGGCGGCTTTTGTTTTCTTTTTGCCGTAATAGATTTCAATGTCACCAAATTGCTTGTCGGTAATGCACAAAATACCTATGTGGCCTTTGCCCGGAAGCAGACCCCTGACCCTTTTGATGTGTACGTCAGCATTCTCACGACTGGGGCAATGTCGGATATAAATTGAAAACTGAAACATAGTAAAACCGTCTGCCAAAAGCTTTTTTCTAAACAAGGTATAAGTCTTACGTTCCACCTTGGTCTCAGTCGGTAAATCGAAAAGCACTAGCACCCACATTATACGATATTCACTTAATCGGTTCATTTTAGCATGGTTGTTTCAGACCATCACAGGATACACTATTTTACGCTGCTCCCCTGCAAAACATTTGTACAACGATGAGGTAGTCATGCCGGCTGCAATCATCAAAGGGCTGCGTTGCCCGTTTATTTTCACATCAACAACCGGGATGCTTAGCAATTTTGCTTTCAATTCAGTGTTTAGCTCTACGCATTCAATACCGCTGTCGAGAATTTCGATCACAACCTTATCCACAAAAGGACGATAGGGTTCCATGATGTCATCAGCTAAGCAATAGGCGTTGTAACGGTTATGGTGATGGATGCCAAATGTGGGAAGTAGTCCACTGGCCACGAGCGAGCGCGCAATAACAGCCCGTAGAATAGCATAACCATAGTTGAGCAAGTTGTTGGGGGCATCACCATCCCGATCGCGGGTGAAACTTTCAAATGAAGGAAACAATGTTTTCCAGTAATAAGCTGCAGCGCGGGCCTCAAAATTATCCGGATCGCCACTTCGCACCTTACTTGCCCATACCAACATATTCTTAACCTCCGCAGCAGTAGTAGCTTTTAGCAATATGGCCTGATTTTCGATTTTAGCATTCACCGTTTGCTGCCACAACTGTTTTTTAAGGGGTAAAGAAGCATCAATTTGAAAGCGAAAACGTTCGGATTGGGTGGTATTTCCCGTCAGAGGAAGCATTAGTCCAACAGGCAAATGACGACTGTCGCAACTTATTAGCGCACAATTGTTGTTGAGCAATGCCTCAATCAATCCTTGCGTGAGTGTGATCTGCTTATGGTCGAGCACCACCACACCAATATCTTCAATCGGGACACTGCGTGTTACATCCGATTTAAACGAATCAGGAACATTGCATTTTTCAACCTCAGGCAACTTAATAGTCATTTGCTCATTTCTTAGTGCCAAATAGGCCGGATTGCCGAAATATAAGGTTCGCTTAATCATAACAATTTACTTTTGAATGGCAACGACATGATTGTTTAATACTCTCCGGACGAGACAATTTGACCGATATGATTTATACGTACTTTAACCACATCTTTTAGTAGATTGAGGCCGCCTCTTAACCATGTAATCCCTTTTAATACATTATTATCTTCTACAGTTGTTTCTATATGATGCCTGAAAAAATAATCCTTGCTGGCAAATTTTTGAACCCTAAATAAATTAGGACTGATAAGATGATAATTTTCCGAGTTCAGCAAGTCAATTTCAGTTGGATTGAAAGCCGTTGCTTCATTGGGAAAAACAAAATATTCATTTTGTTTCATAGTGAATAGCAACTGCCACCCCTGATTTTCATTGTAAGCCCTATCAATTACCGGAAGTCCCATGTTTTTCCGAGCAACAGCTTCATAAAAAGTGACAACATTTTCTTGCAAATTACCATCAGCATCAGAATAAACTGCAACATGATGATTGTTGCCGGTATTCACAAAGTCAACGGGCTGTTCATTTCCGTTTTTATCTAAAATAACATTTCCGTTTTTATCCTTTTTGACATGTAGCGATTGTGCATTTTTTATTCCTGAAATGGTTACCCTTTTAATTGGAATGCCTTGCTTTTCGTTGAGCCATATCGGATTCTCTTCAATATTAGAGAAAGCAGCTTTTGCATTCCCGTGATGTTCGTCTAACCTGGCTTGCAACCTCTTTCTGATATCAACATCAATGACCTTATCAATTTTAATATCCGGAGCAATTGCCTTTCTTATGGTATATAATGTTTTAAAAGAAACAGTTTTTACTTTTTCAGGCATTTGTTCAGAACACGATTCATCAAGGTAAATTGGTTTTTTCGATAAAGAATTCGTCCCTGTAAATGCTTTTTTTGGATCATTACCATATTGCAATAAACGAGCCTTTAATGCTGCACGATAAGAAGGCTTAGTTACCGTTTCAATTTTCTCCGCATTGAATTTTGCATTTACCGCCTCCTCCTTTGCTATTTGCTGTTTAATGCTACCGTAAACTGTTTCTAAATGTAGCTGGCCCCTTGGCGTCTGCTGAACTTTTTTATTCACCCCACCATGCTTTTTTGTTTTATTAATGTTTTGAGTTACAACTTTATTCTTCGTTTTAATCGAAATAAGCGTATTTTCAAGATGCTTTTTAGCCTCGATTCTAAACTCGTCCAATTGAAATGGTGGCTTAAAGAGTAATTTACCTTTACTGTTGCGCTCGAGCTCTTTTTGCTCAATCCCGTATATGGATGAACTTTTGTCGCTCCTCGCATTCAAATTATTTAGATATTGGATGATACTTCGTTTTGTAAATGCAACAGTCAATGCATCCATAGCATGATGCCGATGATCGTTACGCTTTGACCAATCTTTAATTTGTCTTATCCTATGACCTTCCTCATTGAAAAATTCTTCTGTTAAGCCAAGGCTTTTATATTTTTCCCAATTGAGTTCTTTCATCACATCAACCAGTTGCCAATCCTGACGCAAGCGATCAGTAACTGAGCCTGTTGTAGATACTACAAACTTTACCAGATCTTCTAACATGGTTTTTGCGTACTTTGCAATATACTGTGTGTCGCGTATGTCACGCTCTATAAATCCATCCGGAATTTCTTTTTCCTTCATTTTCAACTTGTTGTACTTGGTTCGTGAAATGACGCCACGTTTATACAGATCATCAATTCTAATAAGGAAATTATCCACGCTATTATCTTCCCCCGTTTCCCCATACTTTTCAGCGATAAAATCATGTGCAGTTTTGTTGGCCTTTTCTAAGTTTATACTTCGTAGTTCCAAGGTTTTATTTGAATACGAATCATCAAACAAGCGTGCCTGCGGGATAATGTGTTCAATGTCGAAATCACCACTAAATAGCGCAGAGGGTGAAATATATGTATTAGAATAAAGTGTTTTATAGCCATTCCCTTTGAGTTCTTCATAAAGTTTATAACGGATAATGTCATTGCGGCTTACGAAGGATAAATTAAAAGGCTGCTTACTAAGTAATTCCTTGTATTGAATATGTAAGCCGGTTACCTCAGCTATTGATTTAGTGAGATCTTGTCGCTCCTTGGCATTCTTTTTAAGTTCACGTGCCAATTCGATACGTATTTCATCCGGTTTACCATAAGAATCAATTATTGAATTGACGACGTTTATCATCTGATTAAGAATTTTCTCAACCACCGGATTACGCAATGTATTTTTAGGAAGTATGTTAAGTCGCTCCTTGTACACCTTATTTTCTAATTCTGTTGATGTTAACGAACTTGCTGAGTGTCTGTAGCCTGCATAAGTGCATGCTACATCGTATTTGTTTCCTGCTTTAAGATGCGGCAATATCTTTCGTATGGCTTTTGCTGACAAGCTACCATAGTCATCCTGAAAAGTGACATTAGCAAGTACTCTTGCGTTTTCGTTACTAAATCCAAACTGGCTTGCTATTTTATTGACCAAGTTTTCGTCTCCCGTTTTTGAGTTATCTCCTTCATATGAGTAGAGCAAATGCCAAAGTTTATACATTGGCTGCTTATCTAAGGGTTTTTCTGAATCAAAATGCAGAATTTCAGTATGGTATCCAAAGGCTTGGAAAATTTCTTGTAAAGATTGTATTGTCTGAATTGCTGGCTTCTTGTCCATTTCAATATCATGGCCATCCATTTCAACAATTTGACAATATGCTTTGAACATGGCTGCTTGTGTTAAATTGCCTTGAACAGAAGTGAAGTTGAGGTCTAAATCTTTAGCATTGTCGAATAAAAGTTTTAAAACATCAGCTTTTTTCAGTTCTTTTTTTATTGAAAGCTCAACTGCAAGTAATTCCTTTTCCTCTAAATAAAGTTCCCGCCTTCCACCGTACTCCAGTGGATCTTCGACATGATCAAACAATTCTATTGCTTTTCGCTTTTTTCTCTTGCTTTCTTTCCCAAAAACTTCAATGTTATTGATAGTTTGCCAAATTTTAAACTCTTGAAAGAGTGGTGAAGATCGGGGAATTACCCTGCTTCCGGTAGTTTTTACCTTTTTAATTCCATCTATTTCTACCTCCAACCTTCCGCTTTCAAATTCACAGAAGCTGATTAAGCCTTTCTGACTTTTGAGCCGCCGTTGGTAAAAAATAACCACATCACGAATTTCGTTTTTAAGCACCTCTGTTAGTTCTCTATGGTATTCTGCTTGTTTGGTCCATAAAGTTTCAAACTCATCCAAATAATCTTGGCGATAAAACACCATATTACGGAGGCTTGCATTTGGATTTTCTTTTAAAATTGCAATTTGGTACTGGCCAACAGTTTGTTTGTTAAAATAAAGTTCTTTACTACGATCGCTTATAGCTCCAAGATAACCACTTGAATTATTAATTTGCATATTAATCTGCTGCAGCACAACAACCAACTGCTCTAAATCTAATTTCTCTGTCAGCCCACGGTTACGCCATTCAAAGTTTTGATTTTTTTGATCGGAAGCATTGCCTTGCCTCTTCAATCCAACCAGTTCAAACCCTTTGTCTTTAAATGTTTTAGCGCAAATAGCCCAAACAGCTTCTCGTTTTTTACCCCTAAGCTCTTCCCTTAGAGTCGTAGTTAAAAAATCAGGATAGAAAGTGCTTTGCTTTTCAAATATCTTTTCAAATTCCAACTCCAAATCAGATCGGTAAAAATCAGGAAGTTGCTTCTTACCTTCATTTAACAGATAAAAACAAAACTGCCCAGGGGTAAGATTTTCATTGTATAACTTCAACGCAATTTCCATTCCATCAATCAACACTCCTTCCTCAGTTCCTTTTGTCTTCCGACTGCTTTTGTATCCACGCTTTTTATTTAGCATCAATAATACCCGGGCAAATTGTTCCAATGAGACCATTTCGGTTGCAGCTTTTGCACGTAAACGGAAAGTTTCAAAAGTTGTGGAAGCTCCATTTTCGGTCAGCAGCGTTTCATTGTTTATCCATCTTTTTTCTTTTAAAATTTCAATCAGGTTTTCTCGCCTTAGCTTAAAACGTTGCAAATTACGTCTCATACTTCGTTTCAACGTTCTATCTGCATTAGTAGTGATGCTTTTGCCCTTTTCGTAATTAATTAACTCATCAACAGTTAGCGGATTTACCCTTACTCCAAGTTTAATAATCGACGATTTTTCCTCAAAGCTTTCGGCTTCATTTACTAATGCCCAGCCTATTGAGCTTGTCCCTAAATCCAATCCTAAAATTTTTTTCATGTTTTTTATTTTTTATCAAATTTTATTCTAACTTTGTTGAACATTTTAAAAGCAATTCACAATAAGGATTATTCCGTTGTGAAAACATTAAAGTTCGCCTCTCGACTTCAACTGGGAGGCTTTTTTTATTTCAAAAATTCAAGTCAATGCCATAGCGATTTTTTCTACTATGAGAAATATAAGTGGTTAGATAATAAGCAATTACACTATTGTCCCTCTGCAAACCGCAGCCGCCCACACCCATTTTTAGGATGTTTCTGTTTTTAACGAAGGCTTGTGTCGGCACAGAAATCACCGAAAACTCATCAAGTTTGAACCATTGTGAGCAGACCTGATAAAAGGAGTTAGAAAAGTTGATGGGAGTAAAAAACGCGAAAAGCTTCATTGCCCTTTCATTTTTCGTTTTCAAAAACAAGGCATAGCGACAATGTTTAGACAGTTTGTCTACAGATGTAGGTTTTATTAAGCCAAGCCAAATGCTTGGTTGTAACTTTTTCATTTGCATCCGACACTCGTTGTTAAAAGGTTAAAAAAACATTTCTTTAAGCCCTTAGCAGCGCCTGCCCGCCGGAAAATTAAAATAGGATATAAAGATAGATCATTTTTATTATGAAGCACAAAAACCAAGATATTTTTTTCATCACCTTTTATTTTGTTGGAGTCCAAGATCCCGGGTCTGAAGGTCAGAAAGTCGAAGGTCTGAAAGTCAGAGGGTCGGAAGGTTGAAGGTCGGAAGGTCAAACCGTGCAGCTTGAATTTCAAATCCTTGTCTTGTCCTGAAATAGGTTTACACAAAAAGTAAACTAAAAACAGGATTATGAGAAAGAAAGTAAATCAATTTCCGGACGACCTTAAATACAAGATTGTTCAGGAGTATTTAGAAAGCTCGATGA
>JAEWWJ010000077.1 GCA_023396415.1 Bacteroidota bacterium | reverse complement strand
GAGTTATACTTGACATTGATCCCGCTCAAACGCTAAATCAACTCAAAAGTCTTGGTGTTAAAAATGTTGACATCTTTCAATCGCCTGAATTTCAGCACGAAATAATGGGTAAGTTTGAACGTGGGGTGCTGACACCAGAAGTTTTTCGTGATAAAGTAAGAGCGTATATTGGGAAAAATCTTTGCGATCAAGACATTGACGACGCGTGGAATGCCTTACTGCTCGACATTCCAAAAGAACGAATCGCTGTTTTAGAGGCTGTGAAAAAGCATTATCCCATCTATTTGTTGAGCAACTCTAACGAAATCCACTATGATATGTATTTGCGCGACCTTCAACTGAGATTTGGTTATCGCGAGTTCGACCAACTGTTCACGAAGGCTTATTTCAGTTTTGATTTACACCTGAGCAAACCCAATCCTGAAATTTTTGAATTTGTGATGTTTCAACATAAATTAGATCCCGAAGAAACCCTATTTATTGACGATACCGCCGAACATATTGAATCGGCCAAAAAGTTAGGAATACGAACCTATCACTTGCAGCATCCTGTTCGGGTGCGCGATTTGTTTACAAACGGCATCCTTCGGACAGATCTGGAAATTCTTTAGCCTCAGAAACCGGTTCGACACCGTCAAAAACTTTTGCAATTTCTTGTAATATCAGATCCATTTCCTCGTAGATGTTGGCCTGCATGATGCGGATGCGGTAAGGCTTAAAGTTGGGATAGCCTTTAAAATAATCGCCCCAATGTTTGCGCATTTCCATCAAAGCCTGTCTTTCGCCTTTCCATTCAATGGATTTTTCCAAGTGAATCCTGCTGATGCGCAACCGCTCGTGAATATCAGGAAGGGGCGGAAGCACTCCGTTTTGAAGGTATTGTTTCACTTCCTTGAAGACCCACGGATTGCCATAACTTCCGCGGGCAATCATCAGGCCATCAACACCATAGTTGTCTCTAAAATGCTTAGCCGACGGGCCATCCAACACATCACCATTCCCAAAAATAGGGATTTTCATGCGTGGATTTTTTTTCACTTCGCCAATGAGGGTCCAATCGGCTGGCACACTCGAACGTGTGGTACGTAACCTGCCATGGATGGTAAGCGCTTGTATTCCAACATCTTGAAGTCGCTCAGCAATCTCAACAATATCTTTTCGGTCTTCGTCATAGCCCAAACGGGTTTTTACTGTAACGGGTGTTTTGACTGCTTTAACCACAGCCTCGGTCATGGCAACCATCTTGGGGATGTTGTTCATGATCCCCGATCCGGCACCTTTGGAGGCTACTTTTTTTACCGGACAGCCATAGTTGATATCAATGATGTCGGGTCGTGCCCTTTCGGCGTATTCGGCAGCCTTGATCATCGAATCAATGTCATGGCCAAAAATTTGTATCCCGATAGGGCGCTCAAAGTCGCTGAAATCCAGCTTCTTTACGCTTTTAGCAGCATCGCGAATCAGTCCTTCCGATGAGATAAACTCGGTGTACATGATGTCGGCACCAAACATTTTACACACGTAACGGAAGGGCGGATCGCTCACATCTTCCATGGGTGCCAACAGAATGGGGAAGTCTCCCACTTTAATATTTCCTATTTGAATCAAGATAAATTACGTTTTAGTGATGTGTTTTTCATTGCCTCTGGCGTCAGAAGGTGTAAACGGCGGTAAAAATACTATTTTTGCAGTTCATTTTGCTGGCTCAATGTGCGATGATGAAATTACAACCTCTGTTTAAGAATACCGGTTACGGTTTTCAGTTTTTTTTATTTCTTGGTTTATTGCTTTTTGGTCTCCTTTTTGGGATGCTTTTGGCTTTGATTATTTTACATTTTGCCTATGGGATGGAGCTTGGCGCAACATCCAATTTTTTGAATGATAGTGAAAACTTGTCGCCTGCGCGTATCATGCAGATGACTTCACAGGTGGGATTGTTTTTATTTCCTCCTTTGATGTTGGCATGGATAGTAAGCGAAAAACCATTGCGATTTTTAGGAATAGAACCCATTCATTACCCAAAAATTCTACTTCCGGCTGTCGTGCTTATGTTTGCGAGTCTTCCGCTGGTGCATGGTCTTTCTGAGTTGAACCATGCCATTCAACTTCCTTCTGCCTTTAACGGGCTGGAAGAGTGGATGAAGCACAAAGAAGCACAAGCCGAAGAAATGACAAAGTTTTTTTTAAGTGTGGATACTCTGACCGGTTTGGGCATCAATCTTGTGATGATCGCTCTGCTTCCTGCCATAGGGGAGGAGTTGGTTTTTAGATCGGTTTTACAGCCGTATATGATGGTTTTTGTACATAACAAACATCTTGCTTTGGTGCTTACTGCATTAATATTCAGCTTTATACATTTTCAGTTTTACGGGTTCATTCCTCGTTTTGCTTTAGGGTTGTTTTTAGGATATTTCTACTATTGGTCGGGCAGCATTCTTGTCCCTATGCTGATGCACTTCGTAAACAATGGTGCGGCGGTGCTGGGTTTTTACTTGTATCACAATGGCTACACCAGCACTTCAATGGACGATTTGGGTTCAGCAACCAACTTCGGCTATGTGGCTATGAGTATTTTTTTTGTAGTAGGGCTGATGTGGATAGGTTACAAATGGAGGAGTTCAAAATAAAAAAACCCGAAAGCTATCCGTAGCTTTCGGGCAATTATTTTATAGGCTGCTCAGGATTATTTTATTTTACCTGCAACGCCTTTCAAAGTGGAGTAGTTGATACGAAAGGCACCCGATTTGCGCATTTCTTGTTTCACATCGGTTACCACACCCATTTTAGTTTCGTTATGAACTTTGAGTGAGGTAGTTAAGAACGAGCGATCGGCTTCGTTCCGGGCTTCACGTTCGCGAGCTATAAATTCAGGAATATCATTCACTCGTGAATACTGATCATTCAATTGGATACGCGATTCGGTTCCATACATGGCAGTATTGGTGGGAGGTCCAACATAAATATAGCTCACAAGTGATTTCTTTTCAAGCTTTTGAACCTCTGATGCTACAGGAAGTCTAACCTTCACCTTCAATGTAACTTCACGCATAACCGTTGTTACCATAAAAAAGAACAGCAACATAAAGATAATGTCAGGCAAGGATGAGGTGTTGATGGCGGGAGATTCTTTCCCTTTTTTGGTTTTAAATTTCGACATCTTAAATTTCTCCTATGCTTTCAGGTTCAGCCTCACTGATACGAACGGGGATAGCTTCATTGATAGCGTCCAACTGATCTTCAGTAAGGTTTGCAATTTTAGTTCCAAAGCGATTCATGGCCATTTCTTCTTTCATTTCGTTGAAAGCACGTGCCAGCTCATTTTGAACTCTAATATACATATTGTATGAGGTACCGCGGTCGTTTTTGAGAGATATAACTCCTTTTGATGTATGTAAATCGCCTAACAAAGGGATAGAAACAACTTCAGTTTCCGGAAAGTCCGGGTTATCAGGAAACACAGGGGTCATAAATTTTTTAGCAACATCTTTAAGTGTAGCAATGTCACCAGGTCTCCCGTCAACGAGTAGTCCATCGTATTTATTCACAAGCACGTTCAGCACGTTTCGCGTTTTGATTTTGACATCATCCGGTTTTTCAATCGGTGGAGGCAAACGGCGGGTAATACCCTGGTCCGTGTCCATCGTTGTCGTCACCAGAAAGAATATCAAAAGCAAGAAGGCGATATCTGCCATTGAGCCTGCGTTGATCTCTGGGGATGCTCTTCTAGCCATGTTGGTTTATTTAAGGATTTTGAAAAAACTCGAGAATACAATAGCAAGAAGGGAAATACCGGCTGTGATATAGGTAAATAAAAGTCCCATGCCTACTGTTTTTGATGTTTGTTCCGTAATGTTAAGGGTTTCAAGTTTCAGTGCACTAAATGAGTTGCCTGCAAGAGCGTAAGAAATAACTGCTACTAAAGCAACTGCTCCTACGCTAATGAAAATCTTCGTTAAGTTACCCGGACTTTGAATGAATCCGTAAACGGGAGAAATAACTGCAATAATTACTGCTGCAATCATTAAAAAGTAACCCCATTGAATGAAGGTTCCGGAGTCAATTCCTCCTGCATAGAAGAGTGCACTAAACACTACTGATATTGCCATCAGCGCGTAGAGTACCCATCGTACGATTTTTGATGATTTATCTGCCATGGTAATTATTTTTTAGCGAATTTATTGAGCATATCCATAAACGAAATCGAAGTGTCTTCCATGTCGTTTACCAAGCTGTCAATTTTCGAGATGATGTAGTTGTAGAAAACTTGAAGAATCATAGCAACGATCAAACCAAATACGGTTGTTAAAAGTGCTACTTTAATACCAGATGCAACGATTTGGGGGCTGATATCACCGGCAGCGGCAATGTCGTCAAAGGCTTGAATCATACCGATTACAGTTCCCATAAACCCGAGCATAGGTGCCAAAGCAATGAAAAGTGAAATCCAGCTTACGCCACTTTCCAAACGGCCTGTAATAACTGATCCGTAAGAAACGATTGATTTTTCAACTTCATCAACACCTTGGTCGTAGCGCAAGAGGCCTTGGTAGAAAATGCTGGCAACAGGGCCACGGGTGTCGCGACAGATGTCTTTAGCTGCCTCGATGCCACCTGTTTTTAAGGCGTCGTCAATTTGTGCTAAAAGTTTTTTAGAATTAGTGCCACTGAGGGTAAGATAAATGATACGCTCGATAGAGATGGCCAAACCAAAAATAAGGGTAAGCAACACGACCCCCATAAATTCAGGACCGCCTTCAATAAACTTTTCTTTGATGGTTTCGTGGAAAGTGGTTGGGGCTGCATCGTCTGCTTGCATTGAAATTTGAGCTGCATTGGAGGCACCATCCTGAGCGAATACAACGCTGTTCAAACCGAATGTCATTATACCCGCGATTGAAAGTAAAGCAATTAATTTTTTCATAAGTTAAGAGTGTTGATTACTACATTAATTCCGTTGTGTGGTTAAAATTACTGATTAAAATTTCTAAGAGGCAAATGTATAAAATAATTTTTCAAAAACTTTATCAATTCCTAATTAAGTGTTGCGGAGAGAGCGGGATTCGAACCCGCGGTACCCTTTTGAGGTACACACACTTTCCAGGCGTGCGCCTTCAACCACTCGGCCATCTCTCCAATACAGGCTTTTCAAGGCCTTAAAAACGGTTGCCAAAAGTACATATTTTTTTTAATTCATTCCGATGTTTTAGCGATTCCGCTTTTGTTTGGATTGATTCTTAACTGCAAGCTGATGGTTTTTATTGCCAACGCTGTTCATAGTTGGATGAATGTTATTGCTTGATGAACCTTTGGTGTATCGTAAAGTATTCATTATGAACCCTTACTATATAAACACCAGCGGCCAAAGCTGCTATATTTATTTTTGCAGTGTCCTGTTGCTGACTGCGAGCAACCACTTTTCCGTCTTGCGAAACAATTTCTATTTCAAACATTTGTCCGGGATAAAGCTGAAGCGAAATGTAATCTGTTGCCGGATTTGGAAATGGGGGGTGAAGTTGTTGCAGTTCCGCAAGGCCGGTGGCATCGGCGGTAAATGTTTCAATCACCGAAAGACCTTCATGTGCATAGCTTCCTTGGTTTGGCATTGTTGCCGAATAGGTTGGTGTGAGGTCGAAATAGTACGAAGAGCCGGCTTGCAGTAGTTTCCAAGTGATGGTTTCTTGGGCATCGAATCCGTCTTTGGGAAGGCTGAGGCTGTCGTTACCAAAAAGTGCTATCACTTTGTTTTGTTCAGAGCTGGTTAAAGTAAGGCTACCGGCCAACAATCCCTCGGCGGTAAAGGCTAAAATTTGATCGCCGGCCCCTCCAATGGCTAAGGCGGCAGGAACTAAACCAACAATATGGGTGTTGGCAGTCGGCGTGATCTCGGTGTTTGCGGTGGTATTGGCTTTGTTGCCTGTCCAGCTGTTGCAGTTAGGAAAGCTTAGGGTGAACGCGGTATTCGCTTTTACGAGATAAGCTTTAGATGGCGAGAGATTTTCAAGCGTGTTGATGTTCATGTAGGGCCAAAAAACTTTATCGGAACCAATTTCTTTGGCAAGGTCAATGTTCGATTCATTTCCTGCAAATAAATTTACAATCGCAACATCGCAGTCGCTGTAAACCGGAATGAGATTCCAGCCCACGCTAATATTTAAGCTGTTGGCAATTTTGGTTGGCCCGCTGATGGTGAAACCACAAGGGTTGTTTACTTTTACTTTGTATCCTGAAGTTGGATTCCAATTTTGGAGGGTGTTGAGTCCTTGTTGGGGTGCATAAACTCCATCTTGGGTTTGAACAGCAATGAGATTGCTTTGGATGGAAGCAAAAATTTCTGCTATGTCATTGCTGGATGGCACAATTTGCGATGAAAGGGTGTTCCATCCCTCAACGAAAAGCGTGCTTTGGGTAAGAAATCCTCCTACTGTGTTGATCTCAAAATCGTCAATGTACATGCCATCTTTGTTCACCGACTGGTCACTAACAAACCTGAATCGAAGTTGTAAGTAACTTTCATTCAAATAGTTGTTGAGGCTGTATGTTTTTTTCTGCCAAGTGGTTTGGGAGCCATTGAACTGAGCTATTTGGGTCCAGGTGTTTCCATTGGTAGAAACTTCGAGATACATATAGTCGTAATTGGTTTCCATATCATAGCGTGTCCAAAATGAAAGTTCGGCACTGCTAAAGCCATTGTTGAGGCTGAATGGTCGCAAATAGGCATAGCTTTCGGTGTTGCTTGTGTAGTTTCCGTTTGGGCTTTCGGAGATGGAGTGTGAAGGCGAATGCGATTGTGTAGTGCTGATGCCCCAACCATTTGTAAACTCAAAGTAAGGTGCGCCGCTTTCAAAAGTGGAAATAAAAGGCAGCGACAATGGAGGCATTGGCGTAACGGTTACGCTGTTTGAAGGATCTGATTCCAAATTGCTGTCAGCGTAAATGGCCGTTATATAATAGGTGTACGGCGTTCCATTTTCGACCTCGAGGTCAAAATAAGCGTTGTCGGTGGTGTTTTGAAACAGCGATCCATTGCGGTAAATGTTGAACGAGGCCGCATCGGGGAGGGGTGACCAATTGAGTTCAACCATTTGGTCGCCGGACAAGGCTGCCAATCCTCGTGGCGGATTGAGTCTGTTGGCCATGGTAGCAGCAGCGGCAAGTGAGGCTTGGGTGAAAATGGCGGCCTGCATTTCGTGGTTATAACTTGTTCCAACAATATCGTTGCTGGTATGGATGTAAGGACTATAATCAGGCGCGGCTTCAAACGGAAAAATTCCCATAAAACCGCTGTTGTTGAATGAAGTATGATCGCTGTCGCCGCCGGAGAGCGTGCCTGGTGTTACAACAAAATTTGGAAGATAGGTGGCAGCCACATCCATATAAAAGCTTGCCAATTCTTGTGCTGAGGGAGGGTATATGAGCGTTGATTTTATGGTTGTGTTTCCGGGTTTCAAGTATCCAATCATGTCGAGGTTGAAATACCCATGAATATCCATTCCTTGTTGGGCGGCACGACTAGCATAGGCGTTGCTGCCATACAATCCGTATTCTTCTCCAGAAAAAGCACAAAAGATGAGGGTGCGATCGAAGCTGTATTGACTCATTATACGGGCGATTTCTAAAACGCCTGCAGATCCTGAGGCGTTATCATCGGCGCCCGGTGCACTGCTTGAATTGCTGTAAGAGTCGTAATGGCCCCCAATAATGACATATTCGTTGGGATATTTGGTGCCGGGCAGGGTGGCAATGACGTTGTCACTGGCATTTCCCGAAGGCATTGAAAAATTTTGAATCTCCACACTCATACCCAAAGCTTCATACTGGCTTTTTATCCAATTTTGGGCAACTACACTTTGTGGATGGTAGGCATCGCGTGTGCCATAATTTTGCAAATGCTGCACTGTTGCTGTAATGTTGGTTGCAGAAACCTGCGCAATCAACTCTTCAACAAATGGATTGGCATCACGCCGGGAAGTGTTTGTAAAGGAGCGTTTTTGTGTTAAACGTGCTTCGGTGGGCATGATTCTTATCATACCGTCTGTTTTGGAAGGTTGAAGCTGACCATTTTGGCGTTCATCGAGCGAAACAACAACAAAGTTCGGCTGTTGATACAGTTTTTTTGCTGCGGGTCGCTGGGTAAAGTAACTATCTACTTCATTTTCTGTAAGATAAACAATATAGTAGCTTAGACCGGAAGCCCAAGCATCACTGTCGAGAAGGTAGCGATCGCCTTTTGGTTGTTGATTAGATGAAAGGATAATGGCATCCTCCATAAAAAAATGAACACGAAAAGCCGGATTTTTGGCCAACATTTCTTTTTCTTGTTGATTTGAAGTGCGCAGAAGCCAAAGACTTTCGGCAAGAGTTGTTTGCGCAAAGGCAAAAACCAATGCCAACAAAAAGGTGAAGCGATAAGATTTCATGGTAAAAAGTTTACTCATTAAGGTTTTGAACAATGAACCACAAATGTAAGGATTCCAATGATACCTCAAGGAAAGAAGTTCAAAAACAATGTAGAAAAAGGTTCGTTCCCTATCATTTAGTCCACTGTCATTTCGCCCCGGATAGGGGTTTGCAGCAACTCAATGATACGTTGTTTCGGATAGCCTTCGCCAATCAAGTACATGAGCTTCGATAGGGCCGATTCGGTGGTGATGTCATATCCGCCGATCACTCCAATTCTTTCTAAACCGAGGCTGGTTTCGTATTTTCCGGGTTCAACAGATCCAGATTTACATTGAGTGACATTCAAAATAATTAAACCTGATTGGATCGCATCACCCAAACAGCCAATAAACCAATCATCGGTGGGTGCGTTGCCCGAGCCAAAAGTTTCTAAAATTAGGGCCTTTAAACCGGGAATGGACAAGGTGCTACGCACAACATTTTCCGAAATACCAGGAAAAAGCTTGAGAATGGTCACATTGTAATCGAGTTGGGTGTGTACCTTGAGTTTCTTAAAACTGGGCTTTAAAATGTTGGAATTGTTATAACGAATATGTACTCCTACATCAGCTAACAGCGGATAATTGCCTGATACAAAAGCATTAAAACGCTCGGCGTTGTATTTGGTGGTTCGATTGCCGCGCATGAGTTGGTTTTCAAAATAAATGGCCACTTCGGGCACAAGGGCCATATTCTCTTGTTTAGCGGCAGCTATTTCAATGGCTGTAAGAAAATTTTCTCGCCCATCGGTGCGTATCACGCCCATTGGCAACTGCGATCCTGTAAAAATAACGGGCTTGTTGAGGTTTTCGAGCATAAAGCTGAGTGCCGAGGCGGTATAGGCCATGGTGTCGGAGCCATGCAAAACCACAAATCCATCATAAAACTCATAGCTTTTTTCAATCAATTGCGCCAGACTAATCCAAAATGTGGGCTTCATATTGGAGGAGTCAATGAGGTTGTCGAAGGCATAAAAATCAATGCGATAGTCATAGTTTTTGAGTACCGGCATTTGATCATAGATGTTGCCAAAATTGAAAGGAACCAAAGCACCGCTCGATTGGTCTTTGGTCATGCCGATGGTTCCTCCGGTATAAATAACGAGAACCGAAATCTTTTCTTCTGTCATAATATATTGATATTAAACAATTTAAGTGCATTATTTGTAGTGATCGCCGCCAATTCGCTCAGCGGGATTTGTTTGATGGCAGCAAGTTGGAGTGCTGTTTCGGTTAAATAACTGCTTTCGTTTCTCTTTCCGCGGTAGGGCACGGGCGGAAGGTAGGGGCTGTCGGTTTCGAGCAAAAGAAAATCTAAAGGAATGTTTTGAATCACCTCGGGCAGCATTGATTTTTTATAGGTGAGTACTCCTCCAATGCCCAAATAAAAACCCATTTTCACAATACGTTCGGCCTCAGTTGTATTGCCTGTAAAGCAATGAAAAACTCCTTTTAAACGTCCATCTTGTGCTTCTTCAACCAAATCGAGAATAAGGGGAAAAGCATCGCGGGTGTGGATAGCCACCGGAAGCGCGTGTTGTTTTGCCCAGTTGAGTTGGATGCGGAAAGCATGAATTTGTTCTTCCAAAAAGCTTTTGTCCCAGTAAAGGTCAATGCCAATCTCACCAATCCCGATGTAGGTGCCTTTTAAAAGCTCTTGCTCTAAAAGGTTCAATTGTGTTTGAACATCTTTGTCAACCGAGGTGGGGTGTAGCCCAATCATCGGGAAGCAATTTTTTGGATATTGTTCGCACAATTGAAGCATAGGAGCTATACTATCAGCGTCAATGTTGGGTAAAAGGAGTTTTGTTACGCCTACCGAAAAAGCCCTTTGAAGCATGGCATCGCGGTCAGCATCAAACTGATCCAAGTAAAGATGGGTATGGGTATCTATCCATTGCATGGAGCAAAATTAGCGGTTTTTGGGCTGGGTTGGGCAACAAAACAATAGAAGCAGCTTTTTCATTCTTCCCGTTCTTTCAACTACAGCAAGAGATATTGCGCATAAAGCTCCATTTGTTTTACTTTTGCAGGGTAAAGCAAATGTTTTGAAAATCCTTATCATCCGTTTCAGTTCTATCGGCGATATCGTGCTTACCAGTCCGGTGATTCGTTGTGTTAAACAGCAATTGCCTGATGTTGAGCTACATATATTAACCAAAAAAGCCTATTCCGGATTGTTTCAGAACAACCCTTATGTGCACAAAGTGCATCTGCTTCACAACAGTTTACCCGAAACCTTAAAGTTGCTCAAGGCTGAAAAATTTGATCATTTGGTTGATTTGCACATGAACCTGCGAAGCCTGCGCGTGAAACTGGCACTGGGGGTTAACAGCACCGGATTTCCTAAGCTGAATTTGGAAAAATATCTTCTGGTACGCTTCAAATGGGACATGATGCCACGGATACACATCGTTGATAGGTATTTTGAAGCCGTGAAACCATTGGGAGTAGTGAATGACGGATTTGGCTTGGATTATTTTGTCGGAAACAATAAAACCATTGAAAATGAAATGCTTGCAGAAAAATTTCAGCGAGATTTTTATGCAGTTGTGATTGGAGGGAACTATTTTACGAAACTTCTCCCATCAGAAAAGGTTCGGGAGGTGATAAACTTGCTCGATCGTCGAGTGGTATTAGTAGGTGGAAAAGAGGATGCTGAACGTGGTGAGGCTATTGCCGAAGGTTTTGGCGAAAAAGTTTGGAATGCCTGTGGCAAATTATCGCTCGATCAATCGGCGCGTTTGGTTGAAAATTCACAGGCTGTGTTGACCAATGATACCGGTATGATGCACATTGCAGCGGCATTTAAAAAACCTATCGTTTCGGTGTGGGGCAATACGGTGCCGGAGTTGGGAATGTATCCTTATCTGCCGCAAAATCCTGACCGAATGGTGATTGTAGAAGTTAAAAACCTCTCTTGTCGTCCATGCAGCAAAATTGGCTTTTCGGCATGTCCAAAAGGTCATTTCAATTGTATGAATAAATTGGAAGCATCCTATATTGCCAACGCGTTGATGCAGATCAGTGTGGAAGAACAAAGCACTTAGCCGATAGCCACAAAAGGATTGTTTACCTTTTCGCTGCCAATGGTGGTTTCAGGGCCATGTCCGGGCAAAACGATGGTTCGATCGTTCAAAACAAAAAGTTTCGACCAAATGCTGTTTTTCAAGATGTCATAATCGCCACCAGGAAGGTCGGTGCGTCCAATACTTTCGTTAAAAAGCACATCGCCAACTACCACGAAATCATCCTTTTCAGAATAAAAACAAACGCTACCCAAGGCATGACCGGGCGTATGCAACACCTTTAGCGCGCTGGTTCCGAAATCCAATTGCTGTCCATCGGTCAGATAGTGTTTCACCGGTTCGACGCGCGAAAGTGGCAGGCCATAACCCGCAGCATAATCAGGGGCTTTGTCAAGGTAAAGCTCGCTATCGGCATGGGCCATTAGCCCCAAACCATAACGGTCAGCAACAAAAGGATTTCCCAAAATGTGGTCAATATGGGCATGGGTGCTGAGCAGCATCACAGGCTTTAAACCCATTTCTTCAATAAAACGGCTTAAAGCCATCTCCTCGCCGGCAGTTGAACAAGCCGCATCAATAATTACAGCTTCGTGGCTGTCGTCGTAAAGTACGTAAGTGTTGACCTGAAAGGGGTTGAAAATGAATTTCTTGATGTGAATCATTGCGAATATTGTTTGTTTGAAGCGACAAAGATACGTTAACCAAGCCTTTAACGCTGAACCTTGCATCGGTTAAATTGTATTACTTTAGCTCCGCAAAAAAAAGAAGAATGAAATTACACCGCCGGCCATCAACTCAAATGAACCCATCTTTTATCAAAAAAGGTGGTATTCTGATGGTTCTAACCATCTTCTTTTTGTGGCCCATTGCCCTGAAAGCACAGTTTTATAACGGCTCAAACATGAATTTTGGAAAAAGTAGGGTGCAGTGGTCCAATACCATTTGGTTTTATTTTCGCTACGATCAGATGGATACCTATTTTTATCTCAATGGCGAAGAATTGGCGAAATATACTGCTCAATATGCTGAAAATCAAATACCACTGATTGAAAGGCGCCTGCAAACCACCTTGAATGATAAGATTCAATTTATTGTTTTCAATAGTTTGGGCGACTTGAAGCAGAGCAACATAGGTCTTTCGTCAGAAATGCAATACAACACCGGAGGCATAACCCACATCATCGGAAGTAAGGTGTTTCTGTATTTTGACGGCAACTACTTGAATTTTGAAAAACAAATCAGGGCGGGCATTGCTGAAATCCTTGTAAATCAACTTATGAGTGGTGGAAGCATCGGTTCGCAGATCAGAAACGCCGCCCTTTTCAATCTGCCCGACTGGTACAAAACAGGGCTGCTTTCGTACCTCTCCGAAGATTGGAACACTGCTTTTGATGGTATGATGCGTCAAGGAGTTAGAAGTGAGCGATTTAAAAAAATTAACCGACTCGAAAAGGAAGAAGCCATGGTGGCGGGTCACTCTCTATGGCGTTTCATCGAAAACACCTATGGCCCCGGTGCCATTCCCGATATCGTGCATCTCACGCAGGTGGGACGCAATGTTCAAAACGGCTTTTTTTATGTCACCGGCGTGAAATTTAAGCAGTTGTCAAAAGACTGGTTTGCCTATTTTGGCGACTTGTATGCCGGCAGCGAAGAGCGACTTCCCGAACAACCGCTTCCGCTAAAATACCGAAACTATCGCAATTTCAGTCGGCCTGATTTTAGTCCAAACGAACGCTACCTCAGTTTTACCTCAAGCGATGAGGGGCTGATAAAACTATGGCTCTACGACCTTCAAACGGGCAAGAAAAAACGGATGTTTAAAACCGGATACAGCACCGACGAAAAGATTGACAAGTCGTTTCCGCTGACGGCATGGCATCCTTCGGGTGAGATTTTCGCCTTCATCCTCGAAGAAAAAGGCCGAATCAACCTCTACTTTTACAACCTTAACGATGGCTCAACCGAAAGCCGAAATATGTTCGACTTTCAAAAAATTACAAGCATGAGTTATGCTCCCGATGGCCGGCAATTGGTCATTGCTGCCGTGCGAAAAGGCAAACCCGATATTTATGTCTTCGACATTCCGTCCAACAGCCACACACAAATCACAGATGATTATTACACCGATCTTGAACCCGCTTTTATGCAGGGTAAAAAAATGATCGTCTTCAGCTCCAATCGTCCTTCTGATACACTTTCCAAACAAGATCAGCCTTCGGTTCAAATGCCAACCTTCGATCTTTTTGCTTTTGATAATGTTACTCAAAGTGATGTTTTAAGGCGATTTACTTCAACACCACTCACCAACGAAAGAGGCGCCCAGCAGCTTCAATTGGGTGAGCTCAATTTCTTGAGCGACCAAACCGGTTACAACAATGTGTATTCGGGGCGCTTCGACAGTGCCATTGCTTATGTGGATACCACAGTGCATTACCGCTATTTTATGGAATCGAAGGCACGGACCAATTTTACTACCAACATTTCAGGATTTGCGGCAACGGCTTTGGCCGATAAGCAGTTTTTGGTTTCGCGTTACAATGACAAGGATAAAATTTACACCATATATAATGAACCATTAGCACAAGCAGTGGAGAATCTAACAGTCGAAAGTTCGTTGTTTATGCAAGGGAGGCGGGCAGAGCTTCAAAAAAAGAAAGAAAAACTGGACCAACCGATACCAACGCGTAAACGCTTTAAGTCGGTGTTTCGGCCTGTCTTAACAACAGATAGTATCGAGCAAACGCCGCTTCCTGTACGTCAGGGCGCCTTTCGTATCAGTGGAAAACAACGGTTGGCACTGCTCAACCAAGGAAAAGAAAGTGTGTTGAATGAAAAGAAAGCTGACCCTAAACGACGCAATTATTTTGTCGAATATTTTTATGATGAGCTGATCACTCAACTCGATTTCACTTATATCAACTACAGTTATCAGCCTTTCAGCGGGGGCGGTTCGCCCATTTTCTTAAACCCCGGACTTAATGTTTTTCTTGGCGTTAACTTCAACGACCTTCTCGAAGATTATCGCATCAGCGCCGGTGTGCGGCTCAACAGCAACCTTGCCAACAATGAGTATGCGTTGTCGTTTACAAACCTGAAATTCCGCCTCGATCGTACCATTGTGTTGCATCGCCAAAGTATTGAAGATTTTGGCGATACGGCCTACACCCGAACCCATTCGCACCAAGCTTTTTATATGCTGAGTTGGCCTTTAAAAGAAACCCTCACCGTAAAAGGTACAGCGATGTATCGCAACGATATGAAGGTGTTTTTGGCAACCGATCAAAACAACCTCAAAAGAAAAAATAATTATGAGAACTGGGCGGGGCTGCGGGCTGAATTGGTTTTCGACAATTCGCGGAAAATTGGCACCAATCTTTATACGGGGATGCGATGGAAAATTTTTGGCGAATATTACCAACTCGTGGCCTCACCATCGCGTAATTTTGTTGTGCTCGGCTTCGATTGGCG
The DNA here is from genome assembly GCA_023396415.1 of Bacteroidota bacterium. GTDB lineage: Bacteria > Bacteroidota > Bacteroidia > Bacteroidales > F082 > JALNZU01. Next base: position 24,172 of record JAEWWJ010000077.1, on the reverse strand, counting down.
GCACTATCAGCGCATACATCGCAACTTTATTTGGGCCAATCGCGTGGCAGGAAGTACTTCCTTTGGCAATAACAAATTAATTTATTATATGGGTGGCGTGGACAATTGGCTGATACCCAAATTCAGTCAAGAAACACCAATTGACTATGGGCAAAATTACGCTTACCAAACCTTAGCCACCAATTTGCGCGGTTTTCACCAAAACATCCGCAACGGAAACAATTTTATAGTAGCCAATTCCGAGCTTCGGTTTCCGGTGTTCAGCTACCTTTTTCAAAATCCCATCAGTTCGGCTTTCATACGCGATTTTCAACTGCTTGCCTTTGGCGACATTGGAACTGCTTGGACGGGTGTCAATCCCTACGACCCATCCAACTCATTATATACTAAATATATAGAAAGTGGCCCGCTGTCCATTTCGGTCGAAGTTCAAAAAGACCCTATTGTGGGCGGTGTAGGTTTTGGCGCACGAACCACCTTGCTCGGCTATTTCGTTAGGGCCGATGTGGCATGGGGCATCGAAGATGCGCGCATCAATAAACCGGTTCTTTATCTTTCTTTCAGTCTCGATTTTTAAACCCTCCTCACATGACAACTTCAACCATCATTATACTCATCGCGATTGGCCTTTTTGCTGGTATTTTCAGCGGAATGATTGGTCTGGGTGGCGGATTGATTATTATCCCGGCCCTGATGTACCTCCTGCATTTGGATCAACACACGGCTCAAGGAACAAGTTTGGCAATTATGCTGCCCCCCATCGGCCTTATGGCTGCCTATAATTACCACAAAGCAGGTGCTTTAAACATTCAGTTTGCAGCGGTCATTGCCATTGCTTTTTTTGTTGGAGGTTTCTTTGGTTCGCGTTGGGCCCTCAACATGCCCGAAGCACTTTTGCGCAAAATTTTTGCAATTACTTTAATTGCAGTGGCAATCAAAATGTTATGGCCTAAATAGTATTGGGTCCCTAAAATTGGCTTCAAAAAAAATGCCGTGCCAATCTTTTTTCTTAAGGCCTAAATACCTCCTATTCCCTTGTTGGACGGAGCATTGCAAAGTTATCAACATAGAGGTGTTCAAAAAATCCATTTTAAGTTTCAAATCGAAGTGTTAAAAACGGCTTTAGAGTAGTATCTTGCAGTCCCCTTTATGGGACGCTTGCAAACTACTAAGACCCTTATTTGCATTACTTTAGTTTTATAAACAACAAAAAACACCCAGTATAAACATGGAAAATAATCTTTTTGCTAACTTGGAGACTGCGGCAAAAGAGGACAAGGAAAGTTCCTTGTTTGAAAAGATAAAAGAGGTAAGATTGAAAATGGAGATGAGAGATACTACTGACGGAACATTGCCCTTAGAGACACAAAATGACCAACAAAAACCAATGGAAACAAACACAACTTCATGGCAAACCTATGGCCATGATGAAGTGATGGCGGCAGCATCAGCCTATTTTAAAGGCGATACCTTAGCTGCCAATGTTTGGATGAACAAATATGCATTGAAGGACAGCGATGGTAATCTTTTTGAATTGACTCCCGATGATATGCACCGCAGGCTGGCATCGGAAATTGCCAGAATAGAAAAGAAATATCCCAACCCACTTTCTGAAGAAGAATTGTTTGAGGTACTACGCGATTTCCGCTATATCGTTCCGCAAGGAAGCCCAATGGCTGGCATTGGAAACAATTTTCAGGTTTCCTCTTTGTCCAACTGTTTTGTCATAGGAAACGATGGCCCGTCCGATTCTTATGGTGGCATTATGAAAGTGGATCAGGAGCAGGTTCAATTGATGAAACGTCGTGGTGGCGTGGGGCATGATTTGTCACACATCCGCCCAACCGGTAGTCCGGTAAAAAACAGTGCCCTCACCAGCACCGGGGTAGTGCCTTTTATGGAACGCTATTCCAACTCCACCCGCGAGGTGGCACAAGATGGTCGTCGTGGCGCCTTGATGCTCAGCATCAGCGTGAAACATCCCGATGCCGAAAAGTTTATTGATGCCAAAATGGAACTCGGAAAGGTTACAGGAGCCAATGTTTCGGTGCGCATCACCGATGAGTTTATGCAGGCAGTGCAGGACAACAAAAGTTTTGTTCAACAATATCCTATTGATAGTGACAAGCCTTGGTTTGTACAAGAAATTGATGCGCGTATGCTTTGGGACAAGCTTATCCACAACGCATGGACATCAGCCGAACCCGGTATCTTGTTTTGGGATACAATCATCAGAGAATCCATCCCCGACAGCTATGCCGACCTGGGTTTCAAAACCCTTTCTACCAACCCTTGCGGCGAAATTCCGCTCTGTGCTTATGACAGTTGTCGCTTGCTAGCCATAAACCTCTACAGTTATGTAGAAAACCCTTTTACCTCCAAAGCCACTTTCAATGTAGAGCTGTTTGCCAAACATTCGCGTATGGCCCAGCGTATTATGGATGATATTGTGGATCTGGAAATAGAAAAAGTAGATGCCATCATCGGTAAAATTAATGCCGACCCCGAAACCATCGAAGTGAAAGGCGTTGAGCTACGTTTGTGGCAAAATATTCGAAAAAAAGCCCTTCAAGGCCGACGCACAGGGATTGGAATCACTGCCGAAGGCGATATGTTGGCTGCTTTGGGTATCCGTTACGGTTCACCGGAAGCCATCAGTTTTTCAACCGAAGTGCACCGTTTGTTGGCCCTCGAAGTCTATCGCTCCTCGGTGGATATGGCCGAAGAAAGAGGTGCCTTTGAGGTGTTTGATGCAGAAAGAGAGAAAGACAATCCATTTATTGGGCGCATTAAAGAAACTGCACCACGCTTGTACGACAAAATGAAAAGGGTTGGCAGGCGCAACATCAGTATGCTTACCATTGCACCTACAGGAAGTGTAAGTATCTGTACACAAACCACTTCGGGTATCGAACCTGTTTTTATGGTGAGTTATAAACGACGTCGGAAAGTAAATCCCAACGATAGAAATGTTACTGTGAGTTTTGTGGATGAGGTGGGCGATGCTTGGGAAGAGTACAATGTTTTTCATCCCAAATTTGAAACATGGCTGTCCGTTAATGGCTACGATGTGAAAGAGGTGAAAAGATACAACGAAGAGCGTTTGCAACAAATCATTGCTGAATCGCCCTATTATAAAGCTACTTCCAACGATATTGATTGGGTGAGCAAAGTGAAAATGCAGGGCGACATTCAAAAGTGGGTGGACCATTCCATCAGCGTTACCGTGAACGTTCCTGCCAATGTAAGTCAAGAACTTGTAAGCGATATTTATACTACAGCTTGGAAAAGCGGGTGCAAAGGAATGACCATTTACCGCGACGGTTCCCGCTCAGGAGTGTTGGTAAGTGCCGATGAAAAAAAATCGTTTGACAGTAACGACGATTTCAAAGAAACAACGGCACCACAACGCCCACACCGTCTTGAAGCTGATGTGGTTCGTTTTCAAAACAATTACGAAAAATGGATTGCAGTTGTGGGACGCATCAACGGTAAACCTTATGAAATTTTCACCGGAAAAGCCGACGATTTTTTCCTGCCTCCTTGGGTGGAAAACGGTTGGGTGATGCGCGAAAAAAACAAAGGCGAAAAAGCCCGATACGACTTTCAGTTTGAAGACAAACAAGGCTACAAAGTTACCATCGAAGGGCTCTCGCGCTCCTTTAACAAAGAATATTGGAACTATGCTAAACTCATCTCAGGAATTTTACGTCATGGGATGCCTTTGCCTTATGCCATTGAGTTGGTGCAAAACCTCACCCTCGACGAAGATACCATCAACACTTGGAAAAATGGGGTGGTTCGCGCCCTTAAACGCTACATTCCCAACGGAACACAAGCAGATGGTAAGCTATGCCCCGAATGTGGCGACAACAAAAGTTTGATTTATCAAGACGGCTGTCTGACGTGCAAATCGTGCGGATATTCAAAGTGTAGCTGATAATAAATTTATTACAACAAAAAAAAGGCTGCCGATTTCGGTAGCCTTTTTTGTTTCACGGTCGTGTCAACCCGGAGGAATTAATATTTTTTCTTGAGCCACTCCATGATCTGAATGGTCATCAAAAACATCATCAAGCTGTAAATAGAATCCTCAATAGGGATGGTAAACAAGCGAATACCGAGGTTTTGAGTATCGTCATACCACACAATCGGTTCTGCAAGAAAACTACCGGTTAATATGCCATTCACCAGAAAAAATGGAATCATCGAAACAAGGTAAGCCAGTGTAAACATACTTAGCCAGGGCTGACGACGCCAGATGTTGTAGAGCAGCAGCAAGGCCGTGAGCACAAAAATAATTGAGGTGTACAGACGATCGTAATAAATTGCGGCCACCACCAACAATAAAACGCTTAAGCCTATCAACAAAGGACGATGGATGTTTTTCAGCGGATCAACCGGCAAGTAGGCTACCAAACAAGCGTAAATAAAAACAATGGCGTAAGGAACCACTACAAAAAAGGCCCATTCTTCAATCGGCAGCCCCAACATTCTGAAACCAACCAAATAGCGGTCGTTAAAACCCCATATTTCGTAGGCAGCAAAAACAACATCCTTCAAAATAAAAAAAGCACCCATCACGAAAATGGCAGGAAAAAGGTATTTCCAGCTCTTGTAAAAAGCCACTTTTTTATCGAAACTGAGCAAAAGAGGGGCCGACAGGGTGAGAAGATCAACGTAAAGATAAACAGGATTCATGGTTTGGGTAAATTAAATGATAGCGGATGGAAGCGTTTTAGAAAAGTGAGATTCCTTCTTTCAAGATTAAAACCGCGAAAAACAGTGTTTGAATGGCCAGAACAAAAGGTGCGATCTTGTTTTTACGGTTGCTGACATACTTTAAAACGCCCAATGACATTAAAAAGGCTGTGATCCACCAAGCCAAATAATTTTGAAGTGGAATGTTTCCTCCTTGCCAATCCCAAAAGTCGAAACGCATGGCTACAGGTTCGAGTAAAAAATCGTAAGCTACCATGATGGTAGCACCTAAGGCAGCTTTCAGCCAATGGTTGATTTTTAGCTTATTTAAAATGGCAGCTGCCGAAAAAACCAAAACAGCCCAATTCACTCCGATGATAAGTGGAACATCTAACATTTTAATGCCCAGTCCATTGCCATACGCATAGCTGCCAAAAATGAGGCCGGTCGTTATGCCGGCCCACTCCAAAAAGAAACCTACCAACGCTATCAAGGCAAACCAAAAAAGATAAGCTTTATTGATGCCTTGTGCATTGTAAAGAATTAATGCTGAGGCAAAAACGAGGTTATACGGAGTAAGCGGCATCAAGCTTTCGGCATGGCCGAGAAGGATGGTCACAATGCCAACAAGGTAAATTACAGTCAGCAGAAACAAGCTCAAATAAAACTTGTTATGTGCTAATTTTGAAATGTTTACGGACATAATTCTGATACAATTTTAGCGGATAATAAACAAAGCGGGAGGCCGCCCCCGGGATGAACACTTCCTCCACAAAAGTAGAGGCCTTTAATTTTGCTGCTGTCGTTGGTGTGTCGCAAAAAAGCTGCATAACGGCTGTTGGAACTCGTTCCGTAGAGCGAACCACCGGCAGATGAGGTGCGTAGCTCGATGAGGGCAGGCGTTAAAACCGATTCATTTTCGATATATGTGCCCGGATCAACACCTAAAATTGGAGTTGATTTTTCGAGAATGGCCTTTTTGTATAGTTCCGACAGTTGCTCCCAGTCTTGGCCTTTGTCTTGGGGCACATTCACCATCACGAACCAATTTTCACAACCTTCCGGGGCATCACCGGGCACATCCTTTGAGGTGATGTTGATATACACCGTTGGATCGTTGGCAGGAACCTTTCCGGCAAAAATATCTCGAAATTCTTGCTCGTAGTCGTTGCTGAAAAAGATATTGTGCAATCCCAGCTCGGGGAAACTTTTTCTTATTCCCCAGTAAAAAATCAATGCCGAGCTTGATTTTTCTTGTCCTAAAGTAAATTCAGGAGCCTTTAAATGGGGCAACAATCGCCGATAAGTGGGCGTAATGTCCATATTGGAAACAACGATATCGGCTGAGTATTTCCCTTTTTCGGTGGCCACACCGGTGGCTTTGGAGTTCTCATACAAAATGCTGGTAACCCGTTCGTTGAAATGAAATGTAACGCCAACTTCAAGAGCCAGCTTCACCAAGCTTTCAGTGATTTGGTGCATCCCGTTCACCGGATGAAAGGTGCCTATGCCATGTTCAAAATGCGGAATAATGTTCAAAATGGCTGGTGCACGATAGGGATCGGAGCCGTTGTAAGTTGCATAGCGATTGAAAAGTTGCACCAATTTGGGATGCTGAAGCATTTTTCTATTGTTGCGGTGCATGGTGCTGAAAATGCCGAGGCCGGGGAGATGAAAAAGTGCCTTCAAGACATCGGCACTCAGCCATGTTTTGGCTTTATTCAACGGTTTTTCTAAAAAGGTTCTTCCGGCCAATTGGTACATCTCCTTGCTTTTACGAAGCTTTTCTATTACCACCGTTGCGGGAACATTGAGTTTTCGCTCCACCTCGTTGGCAAACTTTTCGTTGTCGGCATAGGCGGTAAGGCGGGTGTTGTCGTTCCAAAAATAGCGACAGCTTTCTGCTTTTTTAGTATAGGGAAAGGCTGTTTTTGGGTCGCGGCCCCAAAGGCTGAAAAGTTCATCCACATATTGGGGCATGGTAAAAAGCGATGGGCCGGCATCAAAGCGGTAATTTCCTTGTTGGATTTGGCTCAACTTACCTCCCGGATATGCGTTGGCTTCGAACACTTCTGTCGCATAACCTTTGTGTTGCAATCTGATGGCGGTAGCCATTCCGGCAATGCCCGAGCCGATAACCAAGGCTTTCTTTTTGTTTTTGATGGGCGTTTTATTCATGCTTTGTAGGGTCAGAGTTTTTTTTCCAAGCGTATTTCACCAATTCTTTCAACGAAACAAGGCCGAGTATTTTTTCCGACGTAGCCTCCAAAATTACTTGCGGTGCTTTGCCTGCCTGCCAGGCTTCAACCCAACGCAAAGCACACAAACACCAGCGATCGCCAGCCTTTAAGCCACCGAAGCCATAGTGAGGCAGTGGGGTGGTGAGGTCGTTGCCCATGGATTTTGAAAACGTTAAAAACTCATCGGTCATTAAAGCGCAAACAGCATGTAGGCCTGTGTCGTCAACACCGCAGGAGCAATGTCCATCGCGGTAAAATCCTGTCAAAGGACTGCTGCTACACAATAGTAGTGGCTCGCCAAAAACATTTTTATTCATTTTGCTTTCATTTGGTTTATTCTCTTAACAATCAAACCGGCTTTTGGTTTAAAAGCTGTGATTTTCATTTTTTAAAAATGCCTTATCGCGCCAAATATAAGCATTGAAAGGGGATAATGTTTTGTAAGGTACAGCATCTCGGTGATGAAAAGTTCATCTAAAATTAACTTCATGTACATGGGATTAGTCTATTTTTACATCATCATTTGATCAAACGCAATAAAAAAAAGAATGGATTTTGCAAAGTTTAAAGTACTGCTTGTGGACGATGAGCCGGATGTTTTGGAGTTTCTCAGTTACAATTTGCGCAAAGAAGGGTTTGCTGTTTCGACTGCCTCCAATGGGCGTGAAGCGATAGAAAAGGCTTTGGCCGACCAGCCGCATTTGATCGTGCTTGATGTAATGATGCCCGAAATGGATGGCATAACAACCTGTGAGGAGATCAAGAAAATTCCGCACTTGCGAAACACCCTCATTGTTTTTCTTACGGCGCGCGGTGAAGATTATTCTCAAATATCGGGCTTCGATGCCGGTGCTGATGATTATGTGACCAAACCTATCAAGCCTAAATTGCTTATTAGTAGGCTTAAAGCATTGTTGCGGCGCATTGCCGAACAACCAACACAAGTTTATGGCTCCGTGGTTGAAGTGGCCGGGTTTGTCATTGATTCCGAGCGGTATATTGTGGTAAAAAATGGAAAAGAACTCATCTTGCCTAAAAAGGAATTTGAGTTGTTGCGACTTTTGGCGTCTAAGCCGAGTAAGGTTTTTACCCGCGAAGAGATTTTTGCGCAAATTTGGGGTAACAATGTGATTGTTGGCGACCGCACCATTGATGTGCACATCCGTAAGATTAGAGAGAAAATTGGCCTCGATGTTATTCGAACGGTAAAAGGTGTTGGTTATACATTTGAAGCTTAAAATAATATATGACAGCGCGTTACCGTGAAACCACCAAAGCTGCACTCACCACATCAAGTTGGGTTGTAGTCATTCAAACCGTGTTTTTGTTGCTGGTGTACTTTTTTTTCGGCAGTCTGCTTTGGTGGCATATTCTGCTTTTGAGTGCAGTGGTTTTTATATCCAGTTTTTTGCTGTATCAAACCGCAGTTGATAAATTTATCGTCAAAAAAATCAAGCTTATTTTTAAAACCATTCCCGCTTTCCGGTCGGGAAAGGCAAAAAAAGCCAAGTTCTTTAGGCTCGAATCTATTGATGGTATGAACGAGGCGGTGCTTGAATGGGGTAAAAAACAACGACTTGAAATTGAAGAGCTGAAGAAAATGGCTGTTTACAGAAGGGAGTTTTTGGGAAACATTTCGCATGAACTCAAATCGCCCATTTTTAATATTCAGGGCTACATCCTTACGCTCTTGGATGGCGGTCTTGATGACCCGAATATCAATAAAGATTTTTTAGTGCGGACCGAAAAAAGTGTCAACCGATTAATCGCTATTGTAGATGATTTGGAAGAAATTTCAAAGTTGGAATCGGGTGAGTTGAAACTCAATAGCACCCATTTCGACCTTTGTGAGTTGACCAAGGACGTATCCGATTTTCTGGAAATGAAAGCCCAACAAAACAACGCAACAATAAACATCAGCAAAAAGAACCTCAAATCGGTGATGGTTTCTGCCGATAAAAAACGCATCCGTCAGGTGCTGATCAACCTCATCGAAAATGCAATTAACTACAGCGATAAGGATAAAAATAAAATTGTTGTTCGTTTTTTTGATTTGGACGAAAACTTTTTGGTAGAGGTAAAAGACAATGGATCAGGTATTTCTGAAGAAAATTTACCTCGTGTTTTCGAGCGTTTTTACAGGATTGACAAAGGGCGATCGCGGGAGATGGGTGGCACAGGCATCGGTTTAGCCATTGTAAAACACATTATCGAAGCCCACGAACAAACCATCAGCGTGCGGAGCAAAGTGGGGCAGGGGACTACTTTTTCGTTTACCTTAAAAAAGGCAAGGCATATGTAAGCGGTCTGCATCAACAAGCCTCATTCGTTGTGCAATTGAGGGTAATCTTTGTCGCGTTTTGCTTTTCATTATGATAATTCTCCCCCAATCGTCCTATTTTTGCTGAAATATAGCTTGAAAATGTTGCATCGCCTCATCTTATTTCTTTTATTTTTTTGCTTTTGGAGTGTTCCGATGGAACGACTTTTGGCGCAGGATGATTTTTTAGGTGATATGCAAGTAGTGGCATTAGATCAAAAAGTGTACCTTGAATGGACGATCAGGGCCGGGAACACCTGCGATGGAGTAAGGGTATATCGCTCTTCAGATGCAGAATTATTTCAAGAAATCGGACGTATTGAGGGCGTATGTGGAAGTCCTTTCTCCAACATCACTTATGAGTTTTACGATGAAGAACCTCTTGAAAACCAGCAAAGTTTTTACCGTATAGAGCTGGGTAACTTAGGAATTTCGCAGGTTTTAGCGGTCTTTTTTGTTGATTTTTCTCAACAACAAACCTATCTTAAATCAAATCCGGTGAGAGAAATTAGCACTATACATTTTAAAAATCCATTGCAAATGGAGCATCAAATGAGTGTATTTGATCTCGACGGCAAATTGGTGTTTCAAGAATCAACGCGTGAATCTGCTTTTAAAATTCATGCTTCCGATCTTCAAACAGGAACCTATTTGCTTCGGGTAAGCGATGTTTCAAAGGGTCGAATTATTGGTACGAACAAGCTTATTGTGCTCAGATAATTGCCGCTATGGCTGCAATTCTGGCAACAGCTATCAGATTGTCATGCGGTTAATATACATCTAATCAACAGTTTAGAAATAATTTACAAATCTTATAAAGCTGGCAATACTTTTGCAATACTGAACTGAAATTAATGAAAAGAACCAACAATGCGTGTTGAAGAAAAGGTGATGCTTAAAAGTTTTTTTATTCCGGGAATATTTCTCCTGCTGATGTGGTTGGTGAAATTTGCCGAATGGATTTTTGATTTTCCGTTGACTTTTCTGGGCATACATCCGCTGCATTTGGATGGTTTACCTGGAATTTTGTTGTCACCTTTCATTCATGGCGATTGGAAACATCTTGCCGCCAATTCAGTGCCTATTCTCGTTTTGGGTGCTGCCTTGTACTTCTTTTATCGCAACTTAGCGACTAAAATATTTTTTCTAATTCTTTTCATTACAGGTGTTTGGGTATGGTTGGGTGCCAGAGAAAGCTACCACATTGGCGCAAGTGGTGTCATTTATGGGCTTTCAACATTTTTGCTATTGAGCGGCTTCATCCGCAAAGAAACGCGTTTGATGGCACTTTCGCTGGTGGTTGTTTTTCTTTACGGAAGTTTTGTGTGGGGGATTTTTCCGCAGTTTTTTCCTGAGAAAAATATCTCTTGGGAAGGTCATCTCAGTGGCATGATTGCCGGGGTTGTCCTGGCTATCTTTTACAGAAATGAAGGCCCTCAACGTCGAAAATATTCTTGGGAATTGGAAGAGCAAAATCCGGTAGAAGAGCAAGAAGCAGACGCTTCAGAGCGACCTTATTGGGATGTTCCCGAGCCGGACAGGAAAGACCTTACCGTGGTTTATCGGTACAAGAAAAATGATGATAGCTTATAAGCTGCTAATTATAAATAACTTATAAGATCATTCAAAGCGATAATGTCGAACCGTATAGGCACAGTCTCCTGTACCCGGTTCGTCGGTTTTAACAAAACCTAATGCACTCAGCCGCTCATCATTTTTGTTTAATCGCAACAAAAAAGCTGGATCAACCATCACCGTCATCACGAGGTCGCTGCCCGGAGGACGGCAGCCTGATGCACCATTTTTTGCCCAAATGTCGGTGATCGGAATTCGTGACTCTATTATTTTTTCAATCAAAGCTTTTTCGTTGAAGCCTTCCGTGGTGGAGTTGCAGAAATCGAAGGTGTAAAAACTACCTTCTTTAAAGTGATATGCTGTGGAGGCATGGTCTTCAATAACGGCTTCAGGCATTTTGTCAACAATTTTTTTCGACGACTGACAAGCGGTCGTTACGATCAATCCAAAAAGAAAAAATTGAGTGATACGGATAAAATTTTTCATTCAAAAATAGGTATAAACGGTTAGATAACTGATTGTTATGTTGTTGAAGAATATCAGCTAAAAATACTTTTCTTTAAGGGAGCGAGGTTTCCTCTGCCTTTTTTACTTTCGCCCAATTGATGATCAACTGTGTGTTTTCGGGGCCGAGAACTGCGTTTTTGTGCATCCATTGGTATGGTTTAGGTGGCATTTCCGACTGCTCAAGCACCTCAATAATTTCATCCAATTTGTGCAGACGTCTGTCTTGAGGGTACAAAATCCACTCCGAAAAATTCATTTTTTTCTTACCATTTACAACGCCTTGGTTAACGATCCATGAAACCGGTGCCACGCTGGCATACCAAGGATAAGCTGTTCGGTTGGAATGGCAATCGTAGCAGGCGCCTTGAACGAGCGACACTATCTTGGCGTCGGTGGAGGTTTTGTGAAACACATCGTAACGGCTGGGATTGGTTTGTAGGTTACGCTCCGGACGGATGAATTGGATCAAACCAAACATGACGATTAAACCCAAAATGATGTAAGATTTTTTAGTTTTCATAGGTTCTGGATGAGGATAATGCACAAAAATAGTTTTTTATATGTTTCAAACCCACTAATCTTTTGTCCAAAAAAAGGTGAGGATGTTTGCAAATAGAAATTATATAGGTTTAAAATGAAGAATATGGGTGTTTTTAATTCAAAAAGATTGTCTTTTTGCTGTTGTCTTTTTGGAGGCCTCGAACATCTTTTTTAGCAAATTATTTGTACTTTTAAGCACTTATTAATTACTATCTATCCTCAACTACGCTCATGAAAATCCTATTTCTTAGCTTGTTTTTAACTTTAATAGCTTGTAACAAAACCGAAACGCCGCCACCCATGGAAATCTATCATCCGCCAACGCCTGCTTTACCCTCCAATTACCTTGCTTTGGGCGACAGTTACACCATTGGCGAAGGTGTTTTGGTAACAGAACGATGGCTGGTTAAACTATCGGTAGCCCTTAACGCCAAAGGCTTTGCTACCCAATCGCCTAACATCATTGCCCGCACCGGTTGGACCACCGACGAGCTTGCCGGAGCCATTGCCGCTGCCCAAGTTAAAGACACTTTCGACCTTGTTTCGTTGCTCATTGGCGTGAATAACCAATACCGAGGTCGCGCTGTGGAACAATTTAGAGTAGAATTGGTGGAGCTGATCAACACCTCATTAGCTTTTGCCGGTGGCAATACAAACAGGTTCTTTATGCTGTCAATCCCCGATTGGAGCGTAACACCTTTTGCCCAAGGGCGCGACCGTGAGCGAATTTCACGAGAAATTGACAGCTACAACGAGGTGATAAGACAAGAAGCCAATAAAAGAAACATTCTTTTTGTTGATATCACGCGCATTTCGCGAGAGGCAGCAACCGATTTGGAGCTTTTTGCACCTGATCAACTGCATCCATCAGCAAAGATGTATCGTCGTTGGGTGGACGAAGCTTTGCCCAGAATCGTAGCACGTCTTCAGCAACCAAAATAAACTAAAACCCATGGTGTCTTTTTTTCAACAAGCAAAAGCACTCGACCGCGACGATGTTCTCGCCGGTTTTCGCAATGATTTTTATCATGCGGACGATCACCTGATTTATCTCGACGGCAATTCCTTAGGTCGCTTGCCTGCTGCTACGGCTTCGTGGATGGAAGATGTCATCAAAAATCAGTGGGGTCGCGACTTGATTCAAAGCTGGAACAACCATTGGTTTCACTTGCCGCAACGGCTGGCAGCCAAATTGGCTACCCTGATTGGTGCGCAAGCTGATGAGGTTTTTATTGGCGACAGCACCTCGATTAATTTTTATAAGCTGGCCTTTGCAGCACTAAAACACCAAACCGGTAAAAAAAACATTCTAACCGATACCCTCAACTTTCCTTCTGACTATTATTTGCTGCAAGGTCTTATCAGTGAGTCGTTTCCACAGCATCGCCTCATGCTGGTGCAAAGTGCAGATGGTATTGTGATGGACAACGAAAGCTGGGCCAAAAGCCTAGATGCGCAAACGGCCCTGCTCACCTTGAGTCATGTTACTTTCAAAAGTTCCTTTATGTATGACATGGCCAAAGTGAACGCCCTCGCTCAAACCTATGATGTTCCTGTGTTGTGGGATTTGAGCCATGCTGCCGGAGCTGTGCCCTTGCATTTGAACCGCGACCAAGCCCAGCTCGCTGTAGGTTGTACATACAAATACTTGAATGGCGGACCGGGTTCGCCGGCTTTTTTGTACGTCAGCAAAGCCATGCAACAAAAAATGGTGAATCCAATTTGGGGTTGGATGGGCCACAGTCAGCCTTTTGAGTTCGATTTTAACTACCAAAAAGCTGCAAATACTGCAGGTTTTGCTGTTGGAACTCCCCATATTTTGTCGCTTGCAGCCATTGAACCCGGCTTACTTCTGATGGAAAAAGCAGGCATGGAGAGGTTGTGTGCCAAAAGCCGTGCCTTAAGCTTTTTTTTTCAAGAAATGATACATCAAAAGCTTGAACCTATTGGGTTTAAATTCGCTTCACCCAATCATCCTGACCAACGCGGATCGCACATTAGCTTGAGGCATCCCGAGGGTTTTCGTATCAGTAAGGCTTTAATTCAACCGGAGAAAGGAGTAAAACCTATTATTCCCGATTTCAGACCACCTGACAATATTAGGTTTGGCATTGCCCCTCTATACAACTCATTTACTGACCTTTGCGAATGTGCCGAACGGCTCGAAAGCATCGTCCTCAACAAAGAATTTGAAGCTTTTAATACCATAAAAGAGGCTGTAACCTAAGGTTGATTTGTTTTTCAAAAGCACATTTAATTCATTCCTTTGTGATGATGCTTATACCATTCCATGGGAAGAAATTGTCCTATTTTTTGTGGAAATCAGGGAGGGGGTAAAACAAAAAAAACACCTTCAAAAAGAAGATGTTTTTTTGTCGGAGTGGCCCGACTCGAACGGGCGACCGCTTGCACCCCATGCAAGAATGCTAGCCAACTGCACCACACCCCGATGCTTTAAATGCGCTGCAAATTTACAACATTTCAATGTTCTTACAAAGTTTTTTTATTAAGCTTGCTTTAACACCGCTATAAAACTTTCTGCCAATAAGGTAGTTTTAAAATAAATCGCTTCCATATCACTTGATGAAAGCCGACAATCTGGCAGCAAAGACAAAAATTTATCAATATATTTGCCAAAAATAATCGAGGTGATCAAGCTTGGCACTGTTTTGGTCATCAAAAATCACATTAAAACTAAAACTGAAAAAAATGAGTAGCACCATGGAGCATATTGAATGTCTGATCATTGGTTCAGGCCCTGCCGGATACACTGCAGCCATTTATGCAGCACGCGCCGACCTGAAACCGGTTATTTATCAAGGTATTCAACCGGGAGGCCAATTGACCACCACCACCGAAGTTGAAAATTTTCCTGGCTATCCGCAAGGAATAACCGGTCCCGAAATGATGGATCAACTCAAGGAACAAGCCGAGCGTTTTGGAACCGATACCCGTTGGGGTACCATTGTGAGTGTTGACACTAGCGCGCGTCCTTTTAAGGTAAAAGACGATGAGGGTCGAGAAATTTTGGCCGAAACCATCATTATTGCTACCGGAGCAACCGCAAAATATCTCGGTCTCGAATCTGAAGAAAAATTCAAAGGAGGAGGCGTTTCAGCTTGTGCTACCTGTGATGGTTTTTTTTATAAAGGCAAAGATGTGGCCGTTGTAGGGGGTGGCGATACTGCCGCGGAAGAAGCCACCTATTTGGCAAAATTGTGCCGTAAAGTGTATTTAATTGTGCGTCGCGATGAGCTACGTGCCTCTAAAGCCATGCAAAATCGTGTACTCAACACTCCCAATATTGAAGTGTTGTGGAGCCATTCAACCAAAGAACTTTTTGGTACCGAATCTGGATTTATGAAAACCCTCAAAGGTGCGGTGTTGATCAACAACAAAACACAGCAAGAAAAAGTAATTGATATTGATGGTTTTTTTGTGGCCATTGGTCACAAACCCAACAGCGACCTTTTTGAAGGCGTTTTGGATATGGACGAAACCGGTTACATAATAACCAAGCCCGATTCAACGGCAACCAACATTCCGGGTATTTTTGCCTGTGGCGATGTGCGAGATAAGGTGTTCAGACAAGCGGTTACAGCTGCCGGAACAGGTTGTATGTCAGCTCTGGAAGCTGAGCGTTTTTTAGCTGCTCAAACAGATGTAAAATAGAGAAACGAACTTATTAAAACCAAAAAAAGACGATGTACATCGTCTTTTTTTGGTTTTATAGAGTCCTAAAGTGGAATATTGCCATGTTTCTTAGAAGGATTGGCTTTCACTTTGTTTTGGGTCATTTCCAAAGCTTGGATCAATTTGGTACGCGTTTGACGAGGATAGATGATCTCGTCAATAAAGCCCAACGCCGCTGCTTTGTAAGGACTGGCAAAACGTTTGCGGTAATCGTCAATGGCTGCTTGGCGCTCTTTCTCATCTAACTTATTCTTATAGATGATGTTAACAGCACCTTCGGGGCCCATCACGGCAATTTCTGCTGTGGGATATGCAAAATTCATATCGGCACCAATGTGTTTGCTCGACATCACATCGTAAGCTCCACCATATGCTTTACGGGTGATGATCGTGATTTTTGGAACAGTAGCCTCAGCAAAGGCGTAGAGAAGTTTGGCTCCATGTTTGATGATGCCTCCAAATTCTTGAACAGTGCCGGGTAAAAATCCCGGAACGTCTTCAAAAGTGATGAGCGGAATGTTAAAAGCGTCGCAAAAGCGAACAAAACGTGCTGCTTTAATGGAGCTGTCAATATCGAGAACTCCAGCCAAATTGGCAGGTTGGTTGGCAACAATTCCAACAGGCTTGCCGGCCATACGGGCAAAACCAATGATAATATTTTTGGCGTAATAAGGTTGAATTTCAAAGAAGTTATGCTCATCCACCACCTTAGTGATGATTTCGTGCATATCGTAAGGTTTGTTAGGGTCGTCGGGAACGATGCTGTCGAGGCTGTCCTCTTCGCGGTAGATGTTGTCGGTGCAAGCCTTTACCGGTGGGTCTTCCATATTGTTTGAGGGAAGAAAACTCATCAGCTCCCGAATCATCATCATGGCTTGGCTATCGTCTTCGGCCAACAGGTGCGCTACGCCGCTTTTGCTGTTGTGTGTCATGGCGCCACCGAGGTCTTCTTTGGTAACCTCTTCATGGGTAACGGTTTTGATGACATCAGGGCCGGTAACAAACATATAAGAGGTGTCTTTCACCATCATAATAAAGTCGGTGATGGCCGGAGAATAAACGGCACCACCGGCGCATGGGCCCAAAATGGCTGATATTTGTGGGATTACGCCTGATGACAGCACGTTGCGGTAAAAAATATCGGCATAGCCACCTAAACTTTCCACACCTTCTTGAATGCGCGCACCACCCGAATCATTTAATCCGATTACAGGAGCGCCCATCTTCATTGCTAAATCCATGATTTTAACAATTTTGTCGGCATTGGCGCGGCTGAGCGAACCGCCAAAAACAGTGAAATCTTGTGCAAAAACGTAAATTAATCGGCCATCAATTTTGCCGTAACCGGTAACCACTCCATCGCCCAAAAATTTTTGTTTGTCCATATCGAAATCGGTGGCACGGTGGGTTACAAATTTATCCACTTCCACGAAAGTGCCGGGATCGAGCAAGGCTAAGAGGCGTTCCCTTGCAGTGAGTCGGCCTGCATCATGCTGTTTTGCAATGCGGTCTTCGCCTCCGCCCAATTCGGCTAAGCGGTTGTTCTCTTCTAAAAGTTTGAATTTATCTGCTAATGACATGTTTTTATTTTTTTCGATGTGATTATTCAAAGATGACCATGGGCTGGTCGCCGTTTACGGTATCGCCTTCTTTTACCAAGATACGTTTGATAATGCGTTCTTTTTTTACCTTGTACTCGCTTTCCATTTTCATGGCCGAAACTATGATGACTGTTTCACCGGCCATTACAGTATCTCCTTCTTTGAAGAGGATTTTTACCACTTTACCGGGCATGGGCGAAGAAATGGTGTTGGCATCTTCGCCATCGTCTTTCTTGCGGTTCATCAAATATTTGGCTTCAGCATCAATGATTTCAACCCCAAAAGTTTCATATAGGGTATTCACTGTATATGACTTGCTGTTTTTGCCTTCAACAAGCTCGATATTGTATGATTTGTTGTTGAGCAAAATGCTATAAACGCCTTGTTCAACCTCAGCAATGTCGAGCTCGTAAACCTTTTTGTCAATGGCAATTTGAAACGAGCTTCCATCTCGGCTCAACACTTCAATGGTAGAAATACGTTCGTTGATTTTTACTTCGTATGACATAATATGTTTATTTTCTGATTAATAGCGGAGTACCGAACGTTTTCTGCCCAAATCCTTCCAGTTGTTGCCCAAGTGCTTTTGGGCTTTGTTGGGTTGGAGTTTGTCGAGTTTGGTGATGTAATCAACAAAGGCGGTGATGGCTGCCACATCCATGCAGGTGTCGGTACAGTTTACGCGTGGTTGGAGGTATTGTTGGTTTTCTTCGATGAAATGCGTTGTATATCGGCCTTCGACGAAATCAGGAACTTCTAAAATCCTGTGCAGATATGGAATTGACGTTTTTACACCTGTAATTTTATAGGCATACAAAGCCCGTTTGAGGCGCGCGATGGCTTCCTGACGGGTTTCGGCCCAAATAATGAGTTTCGATATCATGGGATCATAATAAATCGGAATTTCATATCCAACATAAGCATATCCATCGTGGCGAACACCCAAGCCCAGAGGCTCAGTGATGTGCTTGATGATGCCGGGCGACGGCATGAAGTTATTGTCAGGATCTTCGGCATAAATACGTACCTCTATGGCATGACCGAACTGCCTCAAATCTTCTTGTTTAAAGGATAACGGTAGCCCGTTGGCAATGTTGATTTGCTGTTTTACCAGATCAACGCCTACCACCCTTTCGGTGATGGGATGCTCCACCTGCAGACGGGTGTTCATTTCAAGAAAATAATAGTTGAGGTTGTCGTCAACAATAAATTCGATGGTTCCGGCACCATAATAACTAACAGCTTTAGCAGCTGCAACGGCGGCGGCACCCATTTCCATGCGCACTTTTTGGGTCATAATGGGCGAGGGTGTTTCTTCGACCACTTTTTGGTGTCGGCGCTGCACCGAACATTCGCGTTCAAACAGGTGGACTATATTGCCATGTTGATCGCCAAGAATTTGAAACTCAATGTGGTGTGGCGATTGAATATACTTTTCAATATACACGGCATCATCGCCAAAAGCCGATTTGGCTTCCGAACGTGCACCACTTACGGCGTTAACAATATCTTCTTCTTTTTTTACCAAGCGCATCCCTTTACCACCCCCACCGGCACTGGCTTTAATCATCACCGGCAGGCCAATTTCCTTGATTACCTCGATGGCTTTTTTAATATCGCGGATAGGTTCTGTTGTTCCGGGTACAACCGGCACACCGGCTGCAATCATCGTTTTACGGGCGGTAATTTTATCGCCCATGGTGCTGATGGCATAAGGCGAGGGGCCGATAAATATAATACCTTCTTTTTGGCAAAGCTCTGCAAATCGGGCATTTTCCGATAAAAATCCATATCCGGGGTGAATGGCATCGGCACCGGAGAGCTTTGCAGCTTCGATGATTCTGTCCATTCGCAAATAGCTGTCGGCTGAAGGGGCAGGCCCAATGGGGTAGGCATCATCAGCATAGCGAACGTGCATGGATTTGCGGTCGGCTTCAGAATAAACCGCAACGGTTTGAAGACCCATCTCTCGGCACGAACGCATCACCCTAATGGCAATTTCTCCTCTATTGGCTACGAGTACTTTCTTAATCATAGATTTAGTTTTAGTGTGTTTGCTTGTGTTATTATACACAAAAAAAAGCGTGTAAATGTAGTCAAAATCTTAGATATGATAATTTAGACTGAATAAATTTAAGCACGGAAGTTGCCTCTCGAGAGGTTGATGTTTTGTTCACCGCTTTAAAAAACCCTTGTTATAGTCATTGATTTTCTTTTTGATTTCACTCGAGTTTCGATTACCTTTGCCTTGAAAACGAATAAAATAACACGCAAACATGCCAATAGGTTTCAGCCATGCTCGTTTTTTTTTCATCTTGCTGTTGGGCTGGGGTTCAATCGTGGTTCAGGGCCAAAGCACGCGTCAAGTGATGTTGGTTGACAGTTTGGAGCAAACCCTGGCTCAAGCTGATAGCGCCGATAAACCTGAGTTGTTGTTTCAATTGTATCGGTTTACCCAAGGTTTTTCTCCTGAACTTTCACTTAAATATCTTAACCAATACAAGCAACTTGCTGATGCCTTGCAGCTTTCCGATGCCCAGGCCCGAGCGCGATTTCTGCTTGCAGAGGTGTTAAAGGCGCAAAACCAAATGGATTCATCCTTGCAGTTGATCCGACAGGCAGCGTATTTAAAACAAACACAATATGCGGATTCAGGCTTACAGCTGACAGTTTTGCCCCCTCAAAACCAAAAGCCATCTCCTTTCACTCTTCGTTCGGCTATCTTATGGCGAGGAGTTTTGGTATTTAGTGTTTTATTGTTTTTTGGTGGACTTGTTTTCTTGCTCTATTTCAGCGACAGGCTGAGAAAAAAATACAGCCTCACGCAAGCCAATTATGGCAGTTTTCAACTCGAGCTTGACCATCAGCGGCAGCAACTTGAGAATAACATTAAAGAAAGTACAGCCGAATTGGATGAACAGCTGCAACAAACCAGAGCCAAAGATGTGGAGCTCAAAAAAACCTTGAAACGTTTTAAAGATGCCAGTTATTTAAAAAATGCTTTCCTCTCGAATATGAGCCACGAAATTAGGACACCTTTAAATGGGATTATAGGTTTTTCGAGTCTCTTGGAAACAGAACTGGCCATGCTCGAAAACAAAGAACTTTACGACTACGCCTCCGGCATTCAGCAAAGTGGCGATCGCTTGCTGAATTTAATCAACAACATCATCGAAATCAGCTTGATTCAAGCCAACGAAGTCAATGTGCAGTTTCAGGCTTGCGATGTGGGACATATTGTCGAAAAAGTGTGTGAATCAATGGTGTTTACCGCCAACGAGAAAGGACTCAAGTTCAAAGCTAAAGTCAGCGATCTCCCGTTGGTGATGGCCGACAGCGCTAAGCTGATGCGGGTGTTTCATATTCTTATTGACAATGCCGTAAAATACACAGAAGTCGGTTTCGTTACTATTTCTGCCGTTTATGACCCCAACGAAAAGGCCGTTGTTGCACGCGTGAAAGATACCGGCGTTGGAATGGACGATGCCTATATGCACTATCTTTTTGAAGCTTTTAGGCAGGAAAGTTCTGGATATGGCCGTCAATACCAAGGCGCTGGTTTGGGACTGCCATTAGCAAAAAAATTGTTGGATTTGATGCACGCCCGTATCGAAATTGCATCAAAAAGAAATGTGGGCACAACAGTGTCCGTTTTTTTACCGGTTGAGACCGGAGAAGGCGAAGAAGGTCGCAAAATTTGGAATAAACCCATGGCCAACGCGCCTGAATATGATGCGCTGGACATTTTTGTGGTGGAGGACGATCGTATGAACCGCTTGGTTTTGGAAAAAATGTTGGAGAAAGTGGGAACAGTCACCCTCGTTGCTGATGGAAACGAAACCTTAAGCATAGTAAGCGAGCGCTATAAAAACAAGCAAGTTTTTCAGGTGATGCTCTTCGACATCAACTTGCCTGCACCCTGGGACGGGATTAAATTAATGCAGCACATCCGCAGTCAGTTTAATGATTATAAGCATGTTCCCTTTATTGCCCAAACGGCCTATGCCATGGCCGGCGACAGAGAACGTTTTCTTGATGCCGGTTTCGATGATTACATTGCCAAACCCATCAACAAAAATGAACTGATGACCAAGATTGAAAATCAATTGAAGTTGAAACAGCAATTGCGGTTTTAAAAATGGCATTGTCAAACTGAAATTGCTTGAATTGGTTTTTTTACCCTTAACATAATGGTGCTGCCTTATTCAGGGCGTTTCCTTATTTTTGCCAAAAAGAGAAAAAATGTCAGTTTTTTTGTTTGATGAAATGATTTTTGGGCCGGTGAAAAGCCGCCGTCTTGGGGTGTCTCTCGGTATCAACCTCTTGCCAACACATCGAAAAATGTGCAGTTTCAATTGCATTTATTGTGAATGCGGATGGACCACCAATAAATCCATTCAATCGCGGCAATTGCCCACTTTGCCCGATTTTGAACTGGCCCTCGAAAACAAGCTCATCGCTTTGCAAGGCACTGAACTTGAGCCCGACAGTATCACTTTTGCCGGAAATGGCGAGCCGTGTATCCACCCGCAATTTGCCCAAATAGTTGACAGTACCCTCAATTTACGCGAAAAGTATGCCTCTAAAGCAAAAGTGAGCGTACTCACCAACGGCAGCATGTTGCATAAAGAGGAGGTGTTTGCCGCTTTGTTGCGTGTGGACAATAGTCTTTTAAAACTCGATGGCGGAACCGCAGCTACGATTAGTGCTATCAATTTACCATTAAAGGCTTTTAAATTAGATGATTATATAGAACAGCTCAAACGATTTGATGGAAATTTTGTGATTCAAAGTCTTTTTCTTCGAGGGCAACACAAAGGCATCTCTATTGACAACACAACCCATGATGAAGTGAGTGCATGGCTCAATGTCCTGCTTCAAGTGAAACCAAAAAAAGTGATGGTGTATGCCATTGAGCGCGATACACCGGCATCAGGATTGGTGAGAGTGAGTGAAAATGAACTTGAAGCCATTGCTGCAAGAGTGCGCAACCTTGGCATCGAAGCAGAGGTTTTTGCCTAAACCACAACAACGAATGAAGCAATATGCAGTAGAAATATGGATGGCTTTTGCTGAAACTTTTGGCGATAAAGATCAATTTCATCAATGGCTGTTGCACAATGGTTATCCCGAATTGGCCGCCCTAAGCAGTGCCATTAAAGGCAGCGAGGAGGCTCTGGCATGGCTGATGAAACATCATTTTTTTCATTTTGCTGCCATTGACGGAACCATTGATAACCAAACCAAAGCTGCATCATGGTTGTTGCAACATGGTTTTGAAGCCTATTTTCATCTTGCCGGTGCTGTAAATCAACAACAATCCTCCATTGAATGGCTTACAAAAGCCCAATTGGAAATATTTTTGGTTGTAGCTGTCCGCATTCGCGAATGGCGCGAACAACAAACTTTTGATTACCATAAAAAACAATTTTAGCGATATGATGAATATTATACCGACTTTCTTGAATACAAAAACCACTGTTTTACTCCTCATGCTACCACTTATGGTGCTGGCCACCACGCTGAGTGCGCAAACCTTCAATGGAGGCGTTAAGGCTGCTGCTGTTGTGTCGCAAATTGCTGGCGATGGCCTGTCGGGATTTAACAAAGCAGGCATCAATGCCGGATTTTTTGCACAATACCAATGGCAGCCAACATGGAGTGTTCAAATGGATTTGGCCTTTATCCAAAAAGGCTCAGCTCAAAAGTTAAATCCCGATCAATTAGACTCCTATAGCTATCTCTTGCGCCTCAACTATGTGGAGTTACCTTTGGTGTTGCAATACCATTTGAAGCCTTTGGTGTTTGAAGCCGGGGTGAGTTTTGATTTTTTGGCGGGATATACAGAAAAAATCAATGACCAAATCA
Source organism: Bacteroidota bacterium (assembly GCA_023396415.1). Taxonomy (GTDB): domain Bacteria; phylum Bacteroidota; class Bacteroidia; order Bacteroidales; family F082; genus JALNZU01. The sequence continues at coordinate 1,127 of JAEWWJ010000077.1, read as the reverse complement.
ACGATCAAGGCGAGGTATGGCAGAAAATGAATGTAAACACGGTGATAGGTGTTCAGTATTATTTGAACGATCGTTGGGTAGCTACCATCCGATCATTAAATTCTATTTCATCGTTACGTAAAAACAGCGTTCCGCTTAATGTTCGTCGTTATGGCACTGCTTATGGCGCCTACAATGATGTCATCAGTGTAGGTTTGCTGTTTCGGATGTAAGCATGAAATACTAAAACAAGCTGCTTTATGTGCTTATGTAAGAAGCTAACTGTCAAATAAATTCCCCTGACTGGGATGCTTAATTTTTCCGAGGTGCTTGTAAGCCAATTCTGTGGCTTCCCTTCCGCGAGGGGTGCGCATCAAATAACCTTCCTGAATCAAAAAGGGTTCATACACCTCTTCAATGGTTCCGCTTTCTTCGCCCACGGCGGTAGCAATGGTAGTGATGCCAACGGGGCCGCCCTTGAATTTATCAATGATTGTACTCAAGATACGGTTGTCCATCTCATCCAGCCCATGCTGATCTACATGAAGGGCCGCTAAAGCATAACGGGCAATTTCTATATCAATGGTTCCGTTGCCTTTGATTTGGGCAAAGTCGCGCACCCGTCGAAGCAAAAGGTTGGCAATACGCGGCGTTCCACGGCTTCGGCGGGCAATCTCGAAAGCAGCTTCGTCTTGCGTAGGCACACGAAGGATAGCAGCTGAACGTTTTACAATACCTGAAAGAATTTTAGCATCGTAATACTCTAATCTTGAAGTAATACCAAAGCGAGAGCGCAGTGGTGAGGTCAGTAAACCCGAACGTGTTGTGGCACCAATAAGGGTAAAATGATTCAAGGCGATTTGTACCGAACGGGCGTTGGGGCCTGTTTCAATCATGATGTCAATTTTGTAATCTTCCATGGCCGAATACAGATATTCTTCCACAACCGGGCTCAGCCGATGTATTTCGTCAATAAACAAAACATCATTGGGCTCCAAATTGGTAAGTAGTCCGGCCAAATCGCCCGGCTTGTCCAAAACAGGTCCTGAAGTAAGTTTTAGATTAACGCCCAGCTCGTTGGCGATGATGTGCGAAAGGGTGGTTTTGCCCAAACCCGGAGGGCCGTGCAGCAACACATGATCTAAAGC
>JAEWWJ010000062.1 GCA_023396415.1 Bacteroidota bacterium | reverse complement strand
AGCTCTCAAATCGAACTGGTAAAGATCGGATTCAGGTCTTTTACCAATAAACTATCTGCCTTCAATGCAGCCACTTCTTACAATTTGAAGAACGCTGTAATAGGTAATTACCCTGATGTGCAACTGAACTTTGCAGATGCAAAAATCAGCAAAGGCAATCTGCCACCTGTTTCTGGTCTTGTGGTAACTTTTGTTGCGCCTGACACGATCATTCTGGAATGGACCGACAACAGCACCAAGCCTTTGGCGGCAGCTACCGACCTGCTCATGATTGGCCTTTACGAGCCCACGAAAGGTATCGGCTTCAGCATTATGAACGCCGCCACACGCGCTGATGGCCAAGTCACTGTTGAAATGCCCGAAGAGTGTGCCGGCCTCAGCGTGGAGGTGTATGCTTTCTATTTGTCGCTTTCGGGTTTGGGAGGTGCAGCCTCCAAAGACCAGATTTCGGACAGTGTGCATGGAGGCAGCATCTTGCTCTCAACTTAGTCTCCACTGAGACGAAGATCACTGAAAATGAGGTTGTTTGATGAACAGCCTCATTTTTTTTGGTTATTTTTGAAGGTTGTGAGACTATTCAAAAAACTGTGCCAGTTTCATTTGCACAAGTCGCCCCCTCTCATAGTCTCCCAGTCCCTCAGTCTCCCAGTCCTTCAGACCCTCAGTCTCCCCTTCGCTCCGGTCGCTTCGTTTGCTCAGCCTCTTCGATAAACAAAAAAACCACCAAAAACGTATAGTTTTCAGTGGTTTCATCGGTTTTGCAAAAAATTTGCGGAGAGAGGGGGATTCGAACCCCCGGTCCGCTTTAAGACGGACAACGGTTTTCGAGACCGCCGCATTCAACCGCTCTGCCATCTCTCCTGAATGAACTTTGAAAAAAAAAGCGACGTTGAAGTCGCAAATTTTGCGGAGAAAGAGGGATTCGAACCCCCGGAGGCTGTGACACCTCAACGGTTTTCAAGACCGCCGCAATCGACCGCTCTGCCATTTCTCCGCTGCAAAAATACAACTTTTATCAGTTCTCAAAAGCTTTCCGAAAAAAAGATGGTGCAACAAAATGAAATTGTATTCAAAAACATGGTTTTCAGTCTTTCTCTTAACTGTCTTTCCGAGTCAAACGCAGGTTTTTGGCGCCCACGGAGCAAACTACCTGTAAAAAAATCATTTTATGGCCATTTATACCCTTGTCTTGTGTTGATAGACCATTTCCTTAACGAGCCTTGAAAAATTATAAAGTTGGGTTTATTTTTGTTTTGGCATCGGATCAACGGGTTCGTTTTGTCGCAAAACTTACTTTTGTAAACTAAAATACGCGTTCGTTTTATGAGAAAAATAATTGTCTTAATTGTATTGATATCTTTGTCAGTGGCGGGTTTCAGCCAAGAGAAGCGCTTGCGGGCCTATCTTTCTTATGCCACTTTCGATGTTCCCGGCCAAATGGCCTTCATAGAAACCTATCTCGCTGCCGAGGCCGGAAGTGTTGTTTTTGTTGAAAATGAATCCGGAAAATTTCAAGCCACCATTGAGGTCACCATGGTTTTTACGCAAAACGACAGCGTTAAGAATTTTGCAAAGTATGAGCTTAAAAGTCAAGTGGTTGATCATCCATCCGCTACCAATTTCGGTATCGTTGATCAGCAGCGTTTTTCATTGCCCGATGGCATTTACACCTTAAATCTTCAAATTTCCGACAAGAACAATCCTGCTGTTGAGCCTTTTGTAACTTCCGAAGAAATCATGTTACAATTTGATGAAAACATCGTTCAACTTTCGGCAATACAACTCATTGAGAGTTTTGAACCAACAACAACAGAGTCAATCCTCACCAAAAACGGCTTCGAGTTGGTTCCTTTGGTCTATGCCTATTTTCCGGCCTCATCGGGTAAGCTCAATTTTTACACAGAGGTTTACAATACCGAAAAAGTTTTTGGTGTGGGCAGCAAATTTATGTTGAGTTATTTTATCGAATCGTTTGAAGGAATGAATAGATTAAAAGAGTTTTTTTATCGCAAACGTTTAGATGCAAAACCGGTAAATATTTTACTTAATAGCATTGATATAGCGCAACTTCCATCAGGAAATTACAATTTGGTGGTAGAAGTGCGCAATGCGCAAAACGAGGTGATTGAAACCAACCGGGTCTTTTTTCAGCGCAACAATCCCGATGTGCAATACAGGCTCGATGACATCGCTTCGGTAAACATTTCCAACACTTTTACCGATAAAATCAATTCTATTGACACCCTCAGGGAGATGCTGCGTTGCATTGCTCCTATCGCTTCAGAAACGGATCGCGATTATGCGTTCAACCTTTCGGAAACCAACGATAAGCAGACCATGAAGCAGTTTATTTTCAATTTTTGGCAAAGCAGAAGCTATGATAATCCCGAAATGGCTTGGAACAAATACTATCAAGAGGTGCTCAAAGTGAATGCTTCTTACAAAACCCAAACCAAGAAAGGTTATGCCAGCGATCGCGGTCGCGTGTATTTAAAATATGGACCGCCCAACCATATTGTTGAAGTGTATAGCGAGCCTGCCGCCTATCCTTATGAAATATGGCATTACTACACCATTGCAAATCAGCGCAATAAACGTTTTGTTTTTGTAACACGCGACATGGTCACCAATGACTTTATTTTGGCACATTCCGATGCCATTGGCGAATTGTCGAACTACAGATGGCAGCTCGAAGTGTACAAACGCACTTGGGATCCCAACAGCGTGGACGAAACCGGCCCGGAAGATATCTTTGGAAACAAAGCCTTCGACTTCTATAAAAACCCCAGGTAGGTGCAAAAAATGAAGGCAGCAACCTTATAAAAAAAGGGATTACCTTTGCTCCTTTGTCCAGATTTCCAATTATGAGCAAAATAATTACTCATCTTTTGTCAGGTTTGTTGCGTCTTTTCGCAAGTTTACCTTCGAGGGTTTTGTATGTGTTGTCCGATGTTATTGCTTTAAAGCTATACTATTTGTTTCGCTACCGTCGGAAAGTGGTGCGTAAAAACTTGATCAACAGCTTTCCTCATCATTCCCTCAAAGAAATTTGCCAAATTGAGCGTGCGTTTTATTTTCATCTTGCAGATGTGATGATGGAAACAATTCAGCAGTTAAATTTCAAATCCACTACCCTAAAGCAACATTATATCATCAAAAATAAGGTTGTTTTGGAGGAGCTGTTGTCGAAAAACAAATCGGTATTGGTGGCTTTCAGTCATTCCAACAATTGGGAGCTCTTAGCACAAGTGCTTGGTTATGAATTTAATGTACCCACTTATGCTTTGTACAAACAGCCCAGCAGTCCCATTTTCGATCGGCTGATGATTGAAGTCCGAACACGAAGCGGCTTGATTCGCCTTTTGGAATCGCAATCGGCCTACCGCAAGTTGGCAGGCATAAAAGAAACACAAAAAATAGTGTTTCTTTTGGGCGATCAAACGCCTCCCGGACTTGAAACGGACCATTGGACCACATTTTTGCATCAGGAAACACCTTTTTTTAATGGAATTGAAAAGATGGCACGAAGCTTCGATCACGGGGTGGTTTTCATTGCGTCAAAAAAAATACGTCGAGGGTTTTACTCTTTTGAAGTGATAAAAATGACTGAAAATCCCCGTCAAACTTTACCCGGTGAAATAACCGAGCAATATGCCCGTTTATTGGAAAACACTATCATGCAGCAGCCCCAAACCTGGCTTTGGTCGCACCGCCGCTGGAAACATCAACGAAACAAGAAGGCATGAAACATCGGATAGCTGTCGTTATTTTAAACTACAACGGGCAACGTTTTCTCGAACGTTTTCTGCCAACAGTCATCAGCCGTAGCAGTCATTTGGCCGATATTATTGTGGCCGATAATGCTTCTACCGATGATTCGGTTGCGTATATGAAGGCTCATTTTCCCCACATCACTTTGATTCAAAATCCCACCAATGGAGGTTTTGCAACAGGTTATAATCAAGCTCTGCAACAAGTTGAAAACGAGTACTATGTGTTGTTAAATTCAGATATAGAGGTAGGTGAAAATTGGCTTGAGCCTTTGCTTGAATTGATGGACAGCGACGAAAATATTGCAGCTTGTCAACCCAAGATGCTCTCTTTTGCCGACAAGGCCTACTTTGAATACGCAGGTGCAGGAGGCGGATTTATTGACAAGTTTGGTTACCCGTTTTGTCGCGGACGACTTTTTCAGCACATTGAAAAGGACGAGGGGCAATACAATGATGTGCGCGAAGTTTTTTGGGCCAGCGGTGCTTGTATGTTTGTCAGGGCTGAGCTTTATCGCCAAATGGGTGGCTTAGACGATGATTTTTTTGCGCATATGGAGGAAATTGACTTTTGTTGGCGACTCAAAAATGTTGGTTACAAAATTATGTATTGCCCTGCCTCAGAGGTGTATCACATTGGTGGAGGCACTTTGCCTAAAAACTCACCCCGCAAAACCTACCTCAATTTTAGGAATAATCTTTCGATGCTGTATAAAAACCTGCCGCCATCATTTTTTACTTACGTCATGGTTACACGTCTGTTCTTAGATGGTGTAGCAAGTTTGAAGTTTCTTGTGGATGGCGGCTGGGGCGATTTTTTTGCCGTGCTTCGTGCACATGCTCATTTTTATCGGAAACTGCCGGTCTTACGCGCGAAACGTAGAAAAAATAAACCCAAGGCAGTGCGCAATGTTTACAAAAAAAACATTGTGATTGAGTACTTTGTGAAAAGAAAGACAACTTATGATACTTTTGATGAACAGTATTTCAGCTGACGCGAGCGATTCTCGTTTGGGCAACATCATGTGAAATGCCGGTTTATAATTTTCTTTTCATATATAATAATAATTTTGCAAAAAAAAGAACGGATGATGTTGAGCAACAGGCAACTTTTTCAACTGCATATGGGACTTCCTTCCGTGGTGGAGCATCCCATTGAAATTGTAAAGGCAGAAGGTATTTATTTAGAAGATGATCAAGGACAAAAATATATTGATCTTGTTTCCGGTGTTTCGGTAAGCAATGTTGGGCATCGGCACCCGAAGGTGATCCAAGCTATTAAAGATCAGTTAGATGCTTATATGCACGTGATGGTTTATGGCAAATTTGTTCATGCGCCACAAGTTCAATTGGCCGCTTTGTTGGCACAAAATCTTCCCTCCGACTTGGATGCTGTTTATTTTGTCAACTCCGGAAGCGAAGCCATTGAAGGTGCACTCAAGCTGGCCAAACGCCTTACCAACAAGGCCGAGATTGTGCATTTTAAAAATGCTTATCACGGCGGAACAGCAGGTGCGCTGAGCCTTTTAGGAAATGAGACCATGAAAAATGCCTTCAGGCCATTGGTTCCTGCCACCCGCATGATTGATTTTAATAACTTCGACCATCTCCAACAGATCAGCAATGAAACAGCGGCTGTTTTGATTGAACCTATTCAGGCCGAGGCCGGTATCATTTTGCCGGATGCGGGTTATTTAAAAGCTATTCGGCAGCGTTGCAACGAAACGGGAAGCATTTTAATTTTTGACGAGGTGCAAATGGGTTTTGGCCGAACGGGAAAGCTTTTCGCATTTGAGCATTTTGATGTTGTTCCTGACATACTTTGTCTTGCAAAAAGCATGGGAGGCGGAATGCCTTTGGGAGCCTTCGTGGCATCAAAAGAGCGGATGTTTTCGCTTACCCATCATCCCGAATTGGGACATATTACAACTTTTGGAGGCCACCCGGTATCCTGCGCAGCAGCATTGGCCTCATTAAAACTCATTCTCGATGAGCAACTTGCACAACAAGCTGAGCAAAAAGGCAAATTATTTGAAGACGCATTATTGCAGCATAAAGCAGTGAAAACCATTCGCAGGGCTGGCCTAATGCTTGGTGTAGAACTTAACACCAGCATGAAAATTGAAAACGTGATGGGCCAATTCAAGCAAAACAAATTGGTGGTTGATCAGTTTTTGTTTCATGAGAAGGCTTTCCGCATCGCCCCTCCCCTTACCATCACCAACGAAGAAATAAATTTTTGCATTCCCATTATCCAACACTCCTTAGACCAAGCACTGCAACAATGACCATGAAAACACCCTCTATTTTGTTGATTATCATACTGCAAGGGATCGCAACTCCTTTTATTGCCCAAAACGTTTACCAAAACCGTTTGCCCTTTCGCTCGGAAGTGATCGCTAAAAAAGGAATCGCTGCCACAAGCCATCCGCTGGCCACCCAAACCGCATTGGATATTTTAAAGCGCGGTGGCAATGCCATTGATGCTGCAATTGCGGCCAACGCCCTGCTCGGGTTGATTGAACCGACCGGCTGTGGAATTGGCGGCGATGCTTTTGTGGTAATCTGGGATGCCAAAACAAAACAGCTCTATGGCATCAACGGAAGTGGGAAAGCCCCGTTAGACCTCAGTTTAGACTATTTCAGAAAACAAAAAATCAAAGAGATTCCATCCGAAGGGCCGCTCTCTCTGACTGTTCCGGGCTGCGTGGATACCTGGCAAAAAATGCACGAAAAATTCGGCAAACTTTCCTTGGAGGAGATTCTTGCTCCTGCCATTGCTTATTCCGAAGACGGTTTTCCTGTGTCGGAAATGGTGGCTAAGAATATGGCCCTTCAAGCCGACCGCTTAAAGAAATATCCGGGATTTTCAAAAATTTATATACCCAATGACAGTTTGCCCAAAAAGGGAGTGTTGTTTAAAAATCCGACATTGGCCGGAACTTACCGTCGTTTGGCCGAGGCCGGATTACGCAATTTTTACGATGGAGAAATTGCTGACGAAATTGTAGAATACACGAAAGCCCAAGGTGGTTTCTTGTCCATCAAAGATTTTAATAACTACCAAAGTGAGTGGGTGCAACCTCTTTCGACTACCTACCGAGGCTATGAGGTGTGGCAGCTACCCCCTAACGCACAAGGGATTGCAATGATTGAGATGCTTAACATCTTAGAAACCAGTGATATTGCAAGTATGGGTTTTGGAAGCAAGGCCTTGCTTCATTTGCTTATTGAAACAAAGAAATTAGTTTCTCAAGATGTTTACGAACAACTCGGCGACCCCGCCTTTGTGAATGTGGCCGTTTCTAAATTGATTTCTAAAGCGTATGCCGCCGAGCGTGCCAAGCTGATCAACAATGAAAAGGCAGGAAAAAGTGCCAACGTGGCAATTTTTGACCAAAGCAACACCATCTTTTTAACTATAGCTGATGCGGAGGGCAATATGGTGGGTTTGATGCAGAGCAACTATAAAGGCATGGGCTCGGGATTAACTCCGGCAAACCTTGGTTTTGTGCTTCAAAACAGTGCCTCTGCCTTTACTTTACAAGCCAATCACCCGAATGTTTATGCCGCCGGAAAACGACCATTGCTGAACAACACTCCAAGTTTTGTTACCAAAGATGGCCTTCCTTGGCTGTGTTTCGGCTGGATGGACGGACAGTTACAAAGCCAGTCGCAGCTTCAGTTTTTAGTGAGTGTTATTGATTTTGGCATGAACCTGCAAGAAGCCGGCGATGCGCCCATGGTGTTCCATGAAAATCCTATTGAGCGGATTACTCCTGCTGCTACCGAGAGTGGATGGGTAAATATGGATGCCGGTTACAACTACGAAATCATTAGAGGCTTGATGAAAATGGGACATCGCGTGAAATTTGAAACAGGAAACTATGGTGGTTTTCAGGCCATTATGCGTGATACAAAAAGTGGAATTTATTTTGGAGCCTCTGAGTCGAAGAAAAACGGACAAGCAGCGGGTTTTTGACGTTCGTGTAAATACCAAAGCTTATCGGTTTTTTTTGTGTTTGTTCAGTTAAAGGCTTTCGTTCAACACAACTGCCTCACTTAGATGTTGGTTAAAAATACTATTTTAGCGCAGTAAAATTGAATTCTATTCCATTAAAACAATAACCTATGTTGTTTCGCTACTTAAAAAATATTCTTATTTGTTTTTCATTACTTCTTATATTTGAGCAACTTACAGCTCAAGTTTCAGTGTTCAACCCCGCTGAATTTGAAAAAAACGAAGGAGTGATGTTGGTGTGGGATTATAGCCCTTCGCGTGATTCTGTTACGGCAAATATTGTGAAAGCAGCCCAAACCGCAGCTAAAGTATGGATTGTTTATTACCCCGGTCAGGCACCTGCCGACACCAATCAAATACGTAACTATCTCTACAGCCGTGGAGTAACTGCCGATAGCCTCTATTTTATTCCCGCTTACACCGAAACATTATGGATCAGAGATTTTGGGCCTATGACGCTTTACGGAAATTTTGGGCAGGGAAGCGAGAGGTATATTCTCGATATGGGATACAGCCATTACAACCGACCGAAAGACGATTCCATTCCGGCCCAGCTTTCTAACCTATGGAACTGGCAAAAAAATGATTTAGGCCTGCAAATTGAAGGAGGAAACCTTATTTTCGACGGCCTGACCCGTGGCTTTGCTTCTACACGGGTGTATGAACAAAATCCGGAATATTCTCCTGCTATGATTCGTAACATCCTCATTGATAAGTTCAATCAAATGGATTTTGTTTTTCTTCAAAGTTTAGATCACAGTGGGGGTGGCATTTGGAAGCATGTAGATATGTTTATGAAAGTACTGGACTATGAAACCATTCTCGTTTCTTCCTATCCCGACAATTTGCCCGACTATCCTGTTATTGAATCCAACGTCGCTGTGCTCGAAGGTTTGCTCAATCATTTTGGTAAACCTTATAAAATTATCCGTGTGCCCGCACCTCCAAAAGCGGATGGAACCTATGCCACCTCACAAGATGACGAGATGCGAACCTACACCAACTCGTTGATTATCAACAATACTGTCATCATGCCTTCCTACGGTTTGCCTTATTATGATTCTGTGGCTTCAAAAATATATGCCGATGCAATGCCAGGATACAAAATCATTCAAGTTGATGCGCAACAACTCACCATCTTAGGAGGCGCGATCCATTGCATTACAAAAGAAGTTCCTGCAGAAACGCTTGTTCGCATTGTGCATCGCAAAGTTGAGGGCCCTCAGCCTTATGCACCTGAAATGTATATTTATAGCAACTGTGAGTCCAACGAATCTTTGCAAGGCATGTGGCTTTACCATAAGGTGAACGATGACGAAAATTATACCAAAATACCAGTCTATATGGCTTGCCCTCAAAATATTGGCATCATTGAAAACTTAAAGCCCGGCGACAGGGTACGCTATTACCTTGAAGGTGTTTCCGATACTGGCAGCTCCACCTATCCCGGTGGAGCACCTGCGGCTCATTTCACTTTTTGGCTCGACGAAGCCGTTGCCACCGCTGAAACACAAGTAAAATCGCAGGACATCAAAATTGTTCCCAACCCTAACAATGGCAGCTTTTATGTTCATCACCAAGCCTTTAGTGGTACTGCCACCCTCGAAATATTTGATCTTCGCGGCCAGTTGGTTTTCAAAAGTTCACTTTTTGAACAACAACAACTTCAAACCCATTTGCCCACTGGACTTTATCAACTTCGGTTGAAAGGCGATTTCGGCAGCCACACCACAAAAATGGTGATTATAAACTAAAAACCATGCACTTCTTTACTGAACCCGTTGATGAATTTCCGGATGCCTCCGAGGCTGATGAAGATGGTTTGGTGGCTTTTGGCGGCGATTTAAGTCCGGAAACCTTGATAAAGGCCTATCGTAAAGGTATTTTTCCTTGGTTCAATGAGGAAGATCCCATCATGTGGTGGTCGCCCGATCCGCGGATGGTGTTGTTTTTAGAGGAGCTTTACATCTCCAAAAGCTTGCGAAAAGCGCTTCGCGACAATGTTTTTACCATTAAAATGGACACAGCATTTCAGGAAGTAATTAGCGGATGTGCAAACACAAGGCGCATTGACCAAGATGGCACTTGGATTACGCCCGATATGATTGAAGCTTATACTGTGATGCACCGTTTGGGTTATGCTCATTCTGTTGAGGCCTACGCAAACGACGAACTTGTTGGAGGACTGTATGGACTTGCTATCGGAAAAGTCTTTTTTGGCGAATCCATGTTTCAAAAACAGACCAATGCCTCAAAGGTTGCCTTTGTCCATTTGGTTAGGTTTCTGCAAGCACATGATTTTAAACTAATTGATGCACAGCAAGATACCCTGCACTTGCGAAGTTTGGGTGCGAGCTTATTGTCGCGCAATGCGTTTTTACAACAGATTGAAAATGCTATCAGCTTTCCATCCTTGATGGGAAACTGGAACGAAATTTATGTAAACTATTCAAAATGATATAATTATGACAGAAGAAACAAAAGAAATGCTTGCCGATAAAGAAGAACACGACGCTTTTATGGACGTTGCTCTGGCATTGGCTAAGGGAAACTTGGGCAGTTTGAAAGGTGGTCCTTTTGGGGCTGTGGTGGTTAAAGACGGCGTGGTTGTAGGAAGAGGTGCCAACAGCGTCACTTCGCTCAACGACCCAACAGCACATGCCGAAATTGTTGCTATAAGAGATGCTTGTAAAAACCTGAACAGCTTTCAGTTGGATGGCTGCGTTATTTATTCGTCGTGCGAGCCATGTCCAATGTGTCTCGGTGCCATCTATTGGGCACGACCATCGAAACTGTTTTTTGCCGCCGGTCGCGAAGATGCTGCTTTGGCAGGTTTCGACGACTCGTATATCTACCAACAAATGCCTTTGCACCCTGCTGATCGCGACCTGCCAACGGCCCAAATGAACGCAGAAAAAGCCATTGAAATTTTTAAAGCATGGATTCAAGCTGACAATAAAACACCTTATTAACCCATCAATTGATGAATCAATCTTTGCTTATCAAAGCCGCAAACCACATCGCCGACAGTCAGTTTACTTTTGCTTTTACCGGCGCGGGCATTTCTGTTGAAAGCGGTGTACCCCCGTTTAGAGGCGAGGGTGGTTTATGGAACCAATACGACCCCAAAATTCTTGAGCTTTCGTATTTTTATGCGCATCCGTTGGAATCATGGATTGCCATAAAAACCATCTTTTATGATTTTTTAATTGGGAAAGCCCCGAATGCGGGCCATTTGACTTTAACAAAATGGCAAAATGAAGGACTGTTGCATACCTTGGTTACCCAAAACATTGATAATCTGCATCAAAAAGCCGGAACACAAAATGTGATTGATTATCATGGAAATGCACTCCAACTGGTGTGCAACCGTTGCGAGCACTACGAGACAGAGGTGACCTCCTTTTTGAATACATTGCCACCGCTTTGCAGCCGGTGTGGCCATGTTTTGAAACCTGACTTTATTTTTTTTGGCGAGGGTATCCCCGAAAAGGCTTACCATCAATCCATCCACGATGCCCAACATGCCGATGTATTGCTTGTAATTGGCACTTCAGGTGAGGTAAGTCCGGCCAACAGAGTGCCATTTATTGCTAAAGAAAATGGTGCATTTATTATTGAGGTAAACAATGATAAATCTAACTATACCAATGCAATAACAGATATTTTTTTACAAGGTAAAGCCGGTGAAATTTTACCGGCAATTGACGCTATCATCCATCAAAAACCTACCCTATGAAATCAAAAAAAATCTTGATGACCCTTATGGCCTTCGGCTTTTCGTTGGCATTGTTTTCTCAGCCCTCAGCGCAGCAAATCAATTTGTTGGATGCGTACTTTCAAAAAGCGCTTACCGATTGGAATGTGCCTGGCATGGCCATAGCGATTGTGAGCAACGACAGTGTTTATTTGTCCAAAGGTTATGGCGTCACGGATGTTTTGACGCGGCAAAAAGTGGACGAAAACACCCTGTTTGCAGTTGCCAGCAACACCAAAGCCTTTACTGCCACCGCTTTGGCCATGCTTGTTGACGAAGGCAAGCTGACGTGGGAGGATAAAGTTCAGCAATTTCTGCCTTGGTTTGAGTTGTACGACCCTTATGTAAGCCATGAAATGACCATCACCGATTTGTTGTCACATAGAAGCGGATTAACAACATTTTCGGGCGATTTGATCTGGTATGGCAGCAATTACGATCGCGAAACCATTATTAGGAAGGCCAAACATCTTCTACCAAAACATGGTTTTAGGGAACAATTTGGTTATTCAAATATTATGTATCTCACAGCAGGTGAAGTGATTCCGGCTGTTGTCGGACTCAGTTGGGACGACTTTGTACAATCGCGTATCCTCAGCCCAATAGGAATGAAACGCTCAACACTGCATGTGAAAGACCTCGCCCAACGCGAAAATGTGGCGCAACCACATACCTATATCAATGGAGAACCAAAAATAATTCCTTGGTTGGATTGGGACAATATCGGGCCGGCAGGTTCGCTCATTTCAAGTGCATCGGAAATGGGGCTTTGGTTACAATTTCAATTGAATGAGGGAATTGTTGGACAAGATACACTGCTGCGTGACATCCGTTTTTTTGAAATGCAAAGTCCAAAAACCATCAACAATCTCAGTAGAGGAGCCGTAAACCGTTTTCCCTCAACACATTTTAAAGCTTATGGATTGGGCTGGAGCTTAATGGATTATCTTGGAAAGAAAGTTGTTTCACACAACGGCGGCTACGATGGAATGATTTCACAATCCTTGTTCATTCCGGAAGAAAACATTGGCTTTGTGATACTTACAAATAGCCTTTCCTCAGTGTATTATCCGTTGATGTACAAAACCCTTGATGTTTTGCTGAACAATCAGGAGCAAAAAGATTGGAGTACTGAGATATTGGCACAAATCAAAAAAGGAGAGGCTTTTGCCCAAAAGCAAAATGAACAGTTGGAAGCCCGGCGTGATACAAAAACGAAACCCTCGTTGCCCTTGACAGCTTACACCGGAACCTTTAGCTGTCCCATTTACGATGCCGTTGAGGTGAGCCTAAAAGATGGTATGTTGTATTTGACCATGAAAGACAGTCCGATTTTTCAAGGACCGCTAACGCATTGGCAATTTAACAGCTTTAAAGTGGTTTTTCCCGAAGCTCCTTCGCTGCCACCCGGATTGGTAACTTTTCAAATCAACCGTGATGGAAAAGTGGAACAGATGGAAATTTTCATTGACAATCCTGATTTCGATTTCACTGAAATGAAGTTGATTAAAGCGTTTGAAGAGTAAAGCAACATTCTGAAGGTAAAAAAATAGCTTCTGTTTCAAACAAAAGCCACCTCAACTTGTTTAGTTGTTTTAAAAGTCATCCACTCATTAAAAACAATTTTATGAAAAAAACACTCATAGTTCTCCTTTTTGCCCTGTCTTTTGTTCAGGTTGAAGCCCAAAAATCTTTCTACGATTTTGTTGTCAAAGACATTGATGGCAAAGAGTTTGCGCTTTCATCACTCAAAGGTAAAAAAGTGATGGTGGTGAATACCGCCAGTAAATGCGGACTTACACCACAGTACGCTAAGCTCGAGAGTCTTTACAAATCATATGGCGGAAAAGATTTCATCATCATTGGATTTCCGGCCAATAATTTCATGAAACAAGAACCCGGAAATGATGCGCAAATCAAAAGCTTTTGCACTGATGAGTACGGTGTTAGCTTTCCTATGATGTCGAAAATTTCGGTCAAAGGCGATGATATGCACCCTTTGTACCAATGGCTTACCGAGAAGGTAAAAAACGGTTTGGAAGACTCCAAAGTTTCATGGAACTTTCAAAAATACCTTATTGATGAAAATGGAAAACTCGTTAAAGTTATTAGCCCACGCACCGATCCTTTGGACGATGAAATCGTGAACTGGATTAAAGGTTAATTTTTTTTCATCCTTGTAAACTGTCGGTAAAATGATTTTCGCTCTGGTGCTATCATTTCCCGACAGTTTTTTTATCCAAAAAGTCCTTTCACCATGCCACCATCATGGCTGATGGTTTGACCGGTAACAAAGCGCGAAAACGGTGAGAGCAACCAGCAGGCCAATCGTGCTAGCTCATCGGCTTCTCCCATTCTGCCAACAGGAATATGACTTTCAAAAACTTTTTTTGCTTCTTCTAGTGTAATATCCTCAATTTCAGTTTTTTTCTTAAACAAACGTTGCATGGCAGCCGTGTTGTGGTAGCCGGGTGCAATCATATTTAAGGTGATGTTTTGTCCGGCTACATCTTGTGAAAGACTTTTCATCAAACCTACCACAGCTGCGCGTAAAGCGTTGCTCAGCACCAGGTTTTCTACCGGCTGCTTTACCGACACGCTTTCGATAAAAACCATTCTACCGTAGTTTTGCTTCAGCATTTTGTTCATCATCTGCTTCACAAGAGCCACTTTCCACCTCACAAGCTGGTAATAGGCATCATCCCAATCCTTTAACTCTGTTTCCATAAAAGCTTTGGCGGGAGGCCCACCTGCATTCACCAAAACGCCATCAATGAAACGCTCGTTGCACAAAGCAAAAATCTGCTTTTGTGTTTCCTCCAACTGAACGTCGCCCACCACAATTTTTAAATGCTCCGGATGCTTTTGCTGAAACGCCTCCAACACTTCACCGGTGCGCGCCACAGCCAAAACTGAGGCTCCCTCGGCCAATAATGCTTCAGCTACTGCACGACCAAAGCCACTGCCTGCACCGGTTACAACGAAAAAACGATCTGATAAATGAAGATTCATAATGTAATTTTTTGAACTTCAAAGATACTCAACTTCGCAACTTCGTGAAGTCGAAAAGCTGAAAAGATGCCCAAGATGGAACGTCATTGGGTTGGAAAAGCGTAAGTTTTCGATGTTTTTTTCGATTTGAGTTCATAGTGGGAAAAAAAAGAGCGACTTTTGAAGCGTTTAAATTGATTTCACTCAAAGACCATTGCCATGTCTTCATTTTTATTTTTAAAAAAAATCAAAAGCTCAAGTTTTCTCCTTGCTTTTGCACTTGTGTTTTGCTTTTCGGTTGTTCAATCACAAGTCGTTATCAATGAATACTCTGTGTCCAACCTCTCCACGGTTACCGACAATTACCAAAAGTATGAAGATTGGTTTGAGCTGCGCAATTTGAGTGCAACATCAGTGAGTTTAGAGGGTTATTTTTTGAGTGATAACCCCTCCAAGCCAACAAAATTTGTTATCCCTTCCGGGGTGAGCATTTCGGGTGGCGGGTATCTGAAAGTTTGGGCCAGCGGACGAAACGAATGGAGCGGAAGCCATCTGCACACCAGTTTTAAACTCTCGCAAACCAAAGACGATATTGAGTTTATTGTGCTTACTTCGCCCGATGGCGAATTGCTCCAACAGGTAGAACTGCAAAAAACCATGAAAGGCCATTCACGTGGAAAAGCCCCTTTTGGAAGCGACAATTGGGTCATTTATACCACCCCTACACCCGGTGCCACCAACAGCGGCAGCACATTTTCCGATTATGCACCGCTGCCCAATATGAGCCAAACTGCGGGATTTTATTCCTCGGCCCTCACACTCGAAATGAATGTGCCTGATAATGAGTTAGTCATACGCTACACCTTGGATGGAAGCGAACCTACAATTACCTCTGCTATCTATACCCAACCGCTAGTTATTTCACAAAATGTAATCGTTAACGCACGCTGTTTCAGTACCAATCCATCTGTTTTGCCCGGTTGGATCAATTTTAACACCTATTTTATCAATACCCAACACAGCATGGCCGTCATCTCCCTTTCTGCTGAACAGCTCGATAATCTTTTGAACGGAAATCAATCACTTCGGCCTTTTGGCACTTTTGAGTATTTCAACACAAATGGCGTGAGAAGCACCTTCGGCTATGGAGAATTTAATGAACACGGTCAAGATTCCTGGGTACATGACCAGCGAAGCATTGACTACATCACCCGCGATGAATGTGGCTATAATTATGCCATCAGAGATACCCTAATTCCGATAACCGACAGAAACGAATTTCAAAGGATCATTTTGCGGGCTGCCGGCGACGATAACTATCCCGGAATTGATTCAAGTGCTTTATTGCGCGATCTTCTAGTTCAAAACACGGCACAAATCAACGGAATGCACTTAGACGTGCGCAAAGGCGAAAAATGTGTGATGTACGTCAACGGACAATATTGGGGCATTTATGGCATACGCGAAAAAGTGAGCGACCACGATTTCACCGAATACTATTATGGCCAAGACAAATACAACCGTTACTACCTCCAACTTTGGGGCAGCAGCTGGGCCGAATATGGCGGACAAGCAGCGTGGAACGATTGGAATGAGCTGCATGACTTTATCAAATCCAATGACATGGCCGTGCAAGCCAATTTTGAATATGTGAAAACACGCTTCGATTACAAAAGCTTAGCCGACTATATTATCATCAATTCGTTTGTGGTTTGTTCCGACTGGATCAACTGGAACGTAGGTTGGTGGCGCGGAACCAATCCCGAAGGAGGACACCAAAAATGGGGTTATGTGCTTTGGGATGAAGATGCTACCTTCAATCATTATATCAATTATACAGGTGTTCCGAGTACTTTGCCAACTGTTTCGCCCTGCTTTCCACACAACCTGAACGACGATCCCGAGGAGCATATTCTCTTGCTCAATCGCTTGCGCAACAATGTCGAGTTTAACCAGTATTATGTTTCGCGCTATATTGATTTGTACAACACCGCCTTTAAACCCGAAAAGATGATCGGTTACCTCAACACCATTGCCGACAAAATGAATGTTGAAATGCCGCGTCATGTCGCTCGCTGGGGAGGAAATGTGCTGCAGTGGCGTAGTAACGTTCAAAAAATCAGAAATTTCATTACCACGCGTTATAACTATCTTCCACAAGGCCTTATCAATTGCAACGCCGGTCTTTATGGGCCATACAGCTATCAAGTTCAGGTTGAACCCGCAGCCTCAGGCACCGTGCAGCTCAACTCCTTATTGTTAGAAAATTTGCCGTGGCAGGGCAATTATTTTGGTGGTGTGGAAGTGTTGCTCAAGGCTATTCCTTCCAACTCAAATGTAGAATTTGACTATTGGGAGATTCCCGGTCATGCCATTGTTCCGAACGTCTCAGCAGCAGAGATTCGATTTAACCCTTTAGCCAACAGTACGATAACTGCACATTTTAAAAATAAAATTTATGCCGACAGCCTGATCATCAATGAAATTAATTACAATTCCATTGACAATTTCGATCCGGGCGATTGGGTAGAGGTGTACAATCCGCATCCTTACTCGCTCGATGTTTCGGGTTGGGTATTTAAAGATTCTGATGACACCCATTCTTTTCCTTTTCCCGAAGGCACAGTGATTGAGGCCAATGGCTATTTGGTGCTTTGCACCAATGCTACCGCTTTTGCCAATCTTTTTCCGGATGTGAGCAACTATATTGGTGACACCGGCTTTGGATTGAGTGGCAGCGGCGAGTTGATTCGGATTTATGATGATGCCGGCACTTTGATTGACGCAGTAACCTACGACGACAACGCACCTTGGCCAACTGCACCCGACGGCAATGGTCCTACCCTTGAGCTGCTGCACCCCAGTCTTGACAATGCCCTTCCCGAAAGTTGGATGGCTTCGCCCGAGCATGGAACACCAGGCCAAAAAAATAGCTTTTGGGTTGGGCAAAATGACTTTTTCGTCTCCAATACTTTGAGTTTGGAGGTGGCTCCAAACCCCGTGAAGGATGTTTTACACATTACCCTAAGCACACAAGAAAAGAACCTAAAAGGTAAGCTGACACTGAGTTCCATCATGGGGACAACACTTAAAACTTATGAAGTTGACAAAGTCAAACAAATGAAAATTCATTTTGACGACCTCCCCTCGGGTGTTTATTTGCTTCAATTTAACAATGAAAATGGTCAGCGCGTGCAAAAACGAATCCTGCATTGATCGTTTTTTAGTTGTAGTTCTTTTGCGTCTGATGGGCTTAAGCATTACAAACGAAATAGTTATTTTGTTTTTAGACCTTTACTTCCATGTTTTACACATGGAATGACAAGTGTTTAAAAATGGGTTTACATTCACTGAAGCCGGTTGTTGCTCATGTTCACGGCCATCAATTCCGGTTTTTGATTACCTTTGCCGCTTAATTTCAAAAAATGCTCGATCAAAAAAAGCTTACACTCATCAAGGGTTCAGCTGCGGTAGGCTTTTCGGCCATCCTTTGGGGTTTCGACGGTGTTGTGCTTACCCCTCAGCTCTTTAAATTGGATGTGATTTATGTGGTGTTTATCTTGCATTTAATTCCGTTTTTGTTGATGAATATCTTCCTGCACAAGGAGTACCGGCATTTGTCAACAATGAGCTTATCCGATTTGATTTTTTTCCTGCTCATCAGTTTATTTGGTGGTGCCATTGGCACACTCGCCATAGTAAAAGCCTTGTTTCTGCTCAATTTTAACCATCTTTCTGTTGTGGTTTTATTGCAGAAGCTACAGCCTGTTTTTGCGATTTCTTTGGCGGCCATATTGTTAAAAGAGAAACTAAAACAACGTTTCTTGCTTTGGGCCGTTCTAGCTATTGGCAGTGGCTATTTTTTAACTTTTGGATTCAATTTGCCCGATTTCACCACGGGTGAAAACACCATACATGCTGCACTGTTGGCACTTTTGGCAGCATTTTCTTTTGGAAGCTCTACTGTTTTTTCAAAAAAAATCCTTGGAAGTTACCACTTTGTTACCTCCACTTTTTACCGTTACGGTTTCACCAGTTTGATCATGTTTGTTTTTATGATGGTGGCCGGAAGTTTTGGCAGCATTGCACTTACTACAGCCCATGAGTGGTTTTTTATTCTGTTGATCGGCCTCACCACCGGTTCGGGAGCTATTTTTCTCTTTTATTACGGTTTGCGTAAAGTGAAAGCCATTATGGCCACCATTAGTGAGCTGTTGTTTCCAATTTCGGCAGTGGTTTTTGACTATTTCATTAATGGAAGTGTTCTCTCGCCCGTTCAATGGATTTCGGCTGCCGTGATGGTGTTTGCCATCATGAGGTTGAACGCCGAACCCGAAAAAATGACTTAAAATATTTATTCCCACATAGCATTGATTAAGCCTTGCTTTTGTTGTATCTTAGCCATTCAAATAAAAATTGGAGGTTAAAATGTCAACAGATTTAATTCGAGTTTACACTGGCTCAATTGTAGAGGCCAAGTTTTTGGTAGGTATGCTAAGAGAAAACAATATCACCGCCATCCTGCGCGATACCATAGAGGAAAGCATTATTGCCGGTTGGGGATCGGGTTCACCCGAGGATTCTGCGCTTATTTTTGTAGAAAACGCCTTGGCCGAAAAAGCCCTGAAAATTATCAACGATTATTTTAAAGCACGTTAGCATACAATGGAAAATTGTCAACAGGCGTTTTTTATTGCTAACGAGACCTTAAAAAATACCTGCGAATTTATTCCTTCGCATTTTAATTCGGACGATTTTGTTTATGAGGTCATCCGTGTTATTGAGGGCGTTCCCTTGTTTCTCGAAGATCATCTTGAGCGGCTTACATTGAGTTGCCGGCGATCAGGCATTGCGCTATCAATTGAATTATCGGCTTTGAAACAGCAGATGAAAGTGCTGATTGAAGTGAATAAGGTGGCCAATGGCAACATAAAAATAATGATAGCCGACAAAAACAGTCCGCATCCTTTTTGGATGGCGCTTTGGTTTATTGCAGCCACCTACCCTACTACCGACGATTATCGCGATGGCGTAAAAGTGGCACTTTTTGATTGGAAGCGTGAGGCGCCACAGTCGAAAATTCACCGTCCGGCCTACAAACAAGCTGTGGCAGATGCGATAAAGCAAAAGCAAGTGTATGAGCTGTTGCTGGTTCATCAAGAGCAAATTACGGAAGGAAGCAGATCCAATGTGTTTTTTGTTCAGGACAATCAGTTGATTACCAGTCCGAAAGAACTGATTCTCGAAGGCGTAACCCGCAAAAAAGTGGTTGCACTTTGTGCGACAAACGATCTTAATTTGGTAGAAAGGGCACTAAAAGTGAACCAATTACCTTTTGTAGAAGCAGCTTTTCTTACCGGAACCTCACCCAAAGTTTTACCCATATCCAATATCTTGGGTTTTCATGACTTCCAAACATTTCATCCGCTTCTAGAAACCGTGATGAAGCTTTACGAAAAGCAATTGCAGCAAGATCTTACCGAATTTAGCTGGTAAAAATAGTTTTTGGTACTTTTGCAACAAAAGAATACCTTATGTTTCAACGGTTTCATGTTTTCCTGCTATTATTTTTACTTTTGGTTGTTGGCAATGTACAAGGACAATCCACCTCTATTGAAAATTTTTGTTTGGACGATCAAGAGATGAAACTTGTGGAGCTGATCAATCGTTTTCGCGCGGAAAACAAACAACCCTCCATAGGACTTTCGCGTTCATTGTCGTTTGTGGCCAAAACCCATGTGAACGATTTGCAGATGAACAAACAAGATACCAGCATTTGCAATGCCCACAGCTGGTCGAACAAAGGAAACTGGAAAGCCTGTTGTTTTAACAATTACGTAAACTGCAACGACTGCATGTGGGACAAGCCAAAAGAACTTACACCATACAACTTTAGGGGCTATGAAATGGTTTATTCCGAAGAAGGAATCGTTGATGTGGACAGTGTTTTTAGATTGTGGCGAACCACCGAAGAAGCTGCTGATATGCTACTTACAAAAAACCTGCACAGCGACAAAAAGTGGCTGGCCTTAGGAGTTGGAGTGAGTGAAAATTATGTTTCCATTTGGTTTGGACAACGGACCGACCCTACTGACAAACTGATAAGCTGCTCCCAACTAGCGAAAGCCTACAATGCCAAACGAGAAGAAAGTGCTAAAGAGCAAACCATTCAACTCAGTGCGAAAACAGCCCAATATTTTATTATCTATGGAAGCTTTAACACCCAAGCAGATGCTAATGAGGCGGTTCGCCGTTACAAAAAAAGTGGTTTAACCAATGTGAGTATCCTCCAAAAAGAGGGTCGTTTTCGGGTGGCTATTGATGTGCATGACAATTTAAAAGATGCCATGACCGCCAAAGAAAAACTTCAAAACCTTTATCCTGAAGCCTGGATCTACAAAGAATAGCTTTTGTATTTCACTCTTACATTCATTTCACTAAATGATTGAACAGTGAAAACTTAAGGTATTACTCTGAAATTATTTCATTCAAAATCTTATCGGAATAAAACATCTTTGGTTGCTATTTGTTGAACAATAAAAACGATGTTCAACATATTTTGGTTTCGCAGGGATTTACGATTAGAAGACAATCATGGTCTTTTTAAAGCCTTAAAAAGCGGTCGCGAGGTAATACCGCTTTTTATTTTCGACCGGCTTATTTTGCAACAACTTGAAGATCGGCAGGATGCCAGGGTACAATTTATTCATCAGCAATTGCAGAAAATCAACGAACAACTCAAGCCTTACCAAACATCTATGATGGTGATAGAGGGCGAACCTATAGAAGTTTTTACGCAACTTATCTCACAACATCCGATCGAAAAAGTTTTCGCCAATGCTGATTATGAGCCTTATGGCATCCAACGCGACCAAAAAGTTGCACAGTTGTTACAGCAATCGGGTGTTGGTTTTGAAACGTTTAAAGATCATGTGATTATGGAACCCGGGGCAGTGCTTAAATCTGATGGCTTACCCTACACCGTTTTCACGCCGTTTGCCAAACGATGGAAGGAAAATTTACTTCCCGAACATCTTCAAACTTTTCCATCGGAACTGTTGGTGAACCATCTGCATCAACAAATTCATGTTCTCCCGACTTTGGAGCAGATAGGGTTGAAACCCTCACCCATTCAGGTTCCTGAACTTCGTTCGGAAGATGAACGGATACAACAGTATGAACAAACAAGAAATTTTCCTGCCCAAGACGGCACCACCCTTGCCGGACCTCACCTTCGATTTGGATCGGTAAGCGTTAGAAAACTTGCTGCACAGGCACTGCACAACAGCACAACTTATTTGAATGAGTTGATTTGGCGTGAATTTTTTATGCACATTATGTTTTTTTTCCCGCAAAGCGAGCAAAACAATTTCTATTCAAAATACAATGCTGTGCAATGGCGAAACAATGAAGAGGAGTTTGAAAAATGGTGTCAAGGTCGCACCGGTTACCCAATGGTAGATGCCGGAATGCGCGAATTGTCAGCCACCGGATTCATGCACAACAGAGTACGGATGGTAGCGGCCAGCTTTCTGACCAAGCATTTATTGATCGAATGGCAATGGGGCGAAGCTTGGTTTGCAGCCAAACTGCTGGATTATGAACTCTCGTCTAATGTTGGCAACTGGCAATGGGCGGCGGGAACAGGCTGCGATGCTTCTCCTTATTTCAGGGTGTTTAATCCTTCGGAGCAGATCAAAAAATTTGACCAAGGTCTTGTCTATATCCAAAAATGGATTCCGGAGTTAAACGATTTTTCCTACCCTAAACCCATTGTTGATCATGCTTTTGCACGCGACAGGGCTATTCAAACCTATAAAAAAGCCTTGGCAACTGTTTGATTCTACCGTCTTTTTTCGTTGTTTTGTAAGAAATACACCACATCATGGCAAACTTTTCACTTGTTCAGGTTTCAAATAAAACAACAGAGAAACAATGGTTGGCCTTTCCTTCTGCCTTATACAAGGAAGATAAATTTTATGTTCGGCCTTTAGATCAAGATGTTACGAAGCTTTTTAGTGTTGAAGGCAACAAACTGCTTCGCAAAGGCGATGCCATTCGTTGGTTGCTCTTGAACGAGCAAAAGCATATTGTAGGTCGTATTGCTGCTTTTGTTGATCCCAACACAGCTAAAAATAACGAACAGCCAACAGGTGGCTGCGGCTTTTTTGATTGCATCAACAACCAAAAGGCGGCCAATACGCTTTTCGATGCGGCCAAAGCCTGGCTGAAAGAAAAAGGCATGGAAGCCATGGATGGCTCAATCAATTTTGGTGATAGGGATAATTTTTGGGGCGTTTTGGTAGATGGTTTCACCGAGCCTGTGTTCAATATGCCTTACAACTTCCCGTATTATAAGGATTTGTTTGAAAATTATGGTTTTCAAAACTATTTCAATCAATATACCTATCGCCGCTTGGTGAATGACCAAGGCCTCAGTGATCGGATTTTGGAGAAGGCGGCTCGGATAAAAGCCAATCCCGACTATACTTTTGAGAGCATTGAATGGAATAAAAAAGAAAAGTATGCTGAAGATTTTATGACCATTTACAACAAGGCTTGGGGCGTGATTCCGGGTGTGAAGCCCATTACACAGGCCCACGCTATGGCTTTATTGAAGCAATTGGAACAAATTCTCGACAAGCGACTGGCTAACTTTGGATACTATAAAGGAGAGCCCATTGCGTTTTTTATCAGCATGCAAGATTTGAATCAAATCATAAAAGATTTTAATGGTAAACTTCATCTTTTCAATAAATTACGGCTAATGTTGAGGCTGAAAGTCTTCAAACGTTGTGATCGCATTATTGGGAGAATTTTCGGCATCGTGCCAGAGCATCAAGGCAAAGGCGTTGATGGGGCGATCATTTTGTTTTTTGCGGATACCGTTCGTCAAAAGAATTTCAATTACAAAGAAATTCAAATGAATTGGATAGGCGATTTTAATGAGCCAATGATGAAGGTGGTGGATGGAATTGCTGCCACCATCTACAAAACACACGTCACCTACCGCCTGCTCTTCGATCCTAACAAACCTTTTACACGAGCCAAGCGCCAACAAAAAGATTTGGATTAATTGAATTTGGTGTTTCGATCTTAACTAATTATCGCACAAGTTTCTATCCTGATCATAGCTTGTTGATCTATTCATTTTTGGGTTGTTTTCATGACTAAAATGAAACAACAAAGCAACACACCAAACGCTGAAATTGCGGTTTTATAGGTTTCATCCTTTCGCAGGCCTTAGCTCCTTATAATTGATTATAAGGTCGTTACCATTTATATTAGCTTCAAAAGCCTTGTGCTTTGCCAATTTGTTTACTTAAATAAGGCAAACATCGAAGGAGATCATTACATTTGCTACCTATAATTCATTAATTTATGTTAAAATTTATTACTCAATGAAAAAATGCTCTCTCTTATTAAGCGTTAGTTTGTTGCTCACGTTTTTTCTAGGAACAGGACTTCATGCCCAGCGTGCGGAATATCATTTTGATGCACCTACATCAAAAGAAGGATTTTCTGTGGTTCGATCAGAAAACAACGCCCTTCGCGTGGTGCATAGTGTTCCGAATTTAGCCATTGATGAAATTACCGACAACGGCTACACCGGCGACATTATCGAAATGAATGGACTTTATTTGCCTGCCGATGCCGGAGTACCCAACTTACCGGCCAACAGTAGGTTTGTGGCCATTCCAAATGGTTCAAACGCTGTGCTTAACATCATCAGCGTAAAAAAACAAAGCATTCAAAATGTTGACCTGCTGCCTGCCGCGGCCATTCCATTGAGTAATGACGACCGTCCGGCTGAATACACTAAAGACCAAAGCATTTATAGTAAAAACGGATTTTATCCTGCTGAACCATTTCAAATTTCTAAAGGTTTAACCATCAGAGGAGTAGAAACCGTTACATTAAGCATTACCCCTTTTCAGTACAATCCGGTAACCAAAGAACTCATTGTTTATTATGATGTAGTTGCCGAAGTTGCCTTTGAAGGCGGAAACGGTTATGTGGGCGAAGATCGTTTAAGAAATCCTTGGTGGGACAATATTTTAACTGACAATATCCTAAATAGCAGTATTTTACCTCATATAGATTATGCAGCAAGAAAGCGCGCAGCAGCGCTCAACCGTGAAGAAGGTTGCGATTATTTGATTATTACACCTACCGGACCTGCTTTTGCACAATGGGCCGACACCATCAAAGTTTTTCGCCAACATCAAGGGATCTCAACAAAAGTGGTGAGCATTACCGAAGTGGGTGGAAACACTGTAGCTGCGATCGAAAATTATATAAACAACGCTTACAACACTTGGACCACTCCACCTGCAGCTGTTTTATTATTAGGCGATTACAGTACAAATGCTGCTGACGGAATCATTTCACATACGCTGAACGATCATCCGGGGGGCTACAATCCTTATATATCCGACAATCCATTTTCCGATGTAAACAACGACAAGCTTCCCGATATTTCATTTGCCCGTATTACGGCCCGCAATGCTGCTGAGCTGCAACACATGATCAACAAATTCCTTGATTATGAGCGCAATCCACCCACTGCGGCCAATTTTTACGACCATCCTATCACGGCCATGGGATGGCAAACCGAACGTTGGTTTCAGTTGTGTTCCGAAGTAGTCAATGGCTTCTGGGAGCATGAGTTAGGTAAAAATCCGGTACGCGAAAATGCGATCTATAGTGGCAGTCCCGGTGGTGCTTGGTCATCCAATCCAAATACTGCAACCGTTGTTAACTATTTCGGCCCCAATGGGTTGAACTATGTTCCTGCAAACACTGCTCACCTCACCGATTGGGGAGGAAATGCTACACGAGTTAACAACAGCATCAACAGCGGCGCCTTCATGTTGCAACACCGCGACCACGGTTTTGAAGGCGGATGGGGCGAGCCTGATTATACCACCGCACACCTTTCGGGCCTCAATAACGAAGATTTGACTTTTGTGTTGTCTATCAATTGCCTCACCGGAAAATTCAATTATTCGAGTGAATGTTTTACCGAAAAGTTCCACCGTCAGGAGCATGGTGCTTTAGGTTTGACGGCAGCCACCGAAGTTTCCTACTCCTTTGTGAATGATGTTTATGTTTGGGGACTTTTCGACAATATGTGGCCTCAGTTTATGCCCGCTTATGGCACAAACCCTGCGCCGCGCGGCATTTTGCCTGCATTTGCCAACACGGCAGGAAAATACTTCTTGCAGCAATCCAGCTGGCCTTACAACCCCGAGCATAAAAATATCACTTACAACTTGTTTCACCATCATGGCGATGCTTTTATGACGGTTTATTCTGAGGTGCCTCAAGAACTCACAGTGAACCACTTACCTGTATTATTGAGTGGTTTAGAAACTTTCGATGTTACAGCCAATGCCGGCGCTATGATTGCATTAACAGTAAACGATGAAATTATTGGTTCGGCAATTGCCGTCGAAGGAGTTACTTCGGTTCCAATTGTAGCGCAGATCCCTCCCGTATCGGTTCGTGTAACGGTCACGCTACAAAACTATTACCGTTACGAAAACGTAATTGAGTGCATTCCTCCTTCGGGTCCCTATATGGTTTACAATGAATACCAAATCAATGATGCTGCCGGAAACGGAAACGGATTGGCTGATTATGGTGAAACGATTCATCTTGGTATGGCACTTAGAAATGTGGGCAGCGAATTGGCCTCAAACGTTACTGTAACGGCCAGCACAACATCTCCTTATGTTACTTTATTGGACAACAATTTTACAGTTGGAAATGTAGAAGCCGGTGCAACCATGATGGTGGCAGATGCACTACATTTTACAATTGCAGATAATGTTCCGAACAATGCCAGTTTGGCTTTTACCCTGAGCATCAACAGTGGAAGCAATGATTGGGTTGGACAATTTTCGCTACCGGCTTATGCTCCGGCCTTTAGCGTTGGCAGTTTGACCATCGCCGATGCACAAGGCAACGGAAATGGACGTTTAGATCCGGGCGAAACCGTTCAACTTACCATAAAAGCTACCAACAC
>JAEWWJ010000092.1 GCA_023396415.1 Bacteroidota bacterium | reverse complement strand
TTTTGATGGCCGGCCAAAAGCAAGGCGTGGCGCGTCAAGCCTCTATAAAAGCAGGTATTCCTGATCACATTCCGGCTTGGGGCGTGAACATGATTTGTGGCAGCGGAATGAAATCCATCATCACGGCGGTGAACAACATCAAAGCAGGTGAAGCCGAACTGGTGCTCGCAGGAGGAACGGAAACCATGTCGGGGTCTGCTTTTTTGCTTCCGGCTTCGGTGCGCAACGGCATCAAAATGGGCGACTTCAATGCAGTGGATCATATGGTTTTGGATGGGTTGACAGATGCCTTCAAAGATTATCACATGGGCATCACCGCCGAAAATATTGCTGAAAAATATGCCATCAGCCGCCAACAACAAGATGCTTTTGCCTATGCTTCACAACAAAAGGCGGCTGCGGCCATTGATGGCGGGAAGTTTAAAGACGAAATCGTTCCTGTTCAGATTGTTACACGCAAAGAAACCATCACTTTCGATACTGATGAGTATGTCAATCGCACAACGACTCCTGAAAAATTAGCGCAGCTAAGGCCTGCCTTCAAAAAAGACGGAACGGTAACCGCTGGCAATGCCTCCGGTATTAATGATGGAGCCTCGTTTGTTTTGGTAGCTTCCGAAAAAGCTGTAAAAGACTATGGATTAACACCTTTGGTTGAGATTGTTTCGGTAGGACAAGCCGGAGTTGACCCATCCATCATGGGTATGGGTCCGGTGCCTGCCATCGCCAAGGCACTAAATAAAGCAGGTCTTCAACTCAAAGATATGGATGTGGTGGAGTTGAATGAGGCTTTTGCAGCCCAGTCAC
This sequence comes from Bacteroidota bacterium, assembly GCA_023396415.1. Classification (GTDB taxonomy): domain Bacteria; phylum Bacteroidota; class Bacteroidia; order Bacteroidales; family F082; genus JALNZU01. The sequence goes on along the minus strand of JAEWWJ010000092.1, from coordinate 7,039 downwards.
TGGGTGTGATGGCTCAACTTGCTGCTGATCATCAGGTAGATGCAACATGGTTTGATGCCCATTGCAACATCAATGGAGGTGCCATTGCTATTGGTCATCCGATTGGTGCGTCGGGCAACCGCATTACGGTAAGTTTGATTCACGAAATGAAACGCAGTGGTAAAAAGTTTGGATTGGCTTCACTGTGCATCGGTGGCGGCATGGGCACTGCGTTGATTTTAAGGAATATCTAATCGAAGGGTGTAAAAAATCACTCTAAAGCAATAAAGGCTGTGCAGAAATGAACTTCGGCACAGCCTTTTGTTTTCTATTGAATGTAACTTCGGCCTACTTTAAGTCTCCAAACTAAACCACCATTGGTTGACTACAATGTCAATTTTGATTGCTTAGTAATCTTCCGACCACAATTGCATATAAGCTTTTGGATGCAAGCAAGCGGGGCAGTTTTCGAGGGCTTTTTCTGATTCATAGACATAGCCGCAATTGATGCAAATCCACCACACTTTGCCATCTTTCATAAATACCTTATCCTCAGATAGATTCTGCAAAAGTTTCAAATACCTGCGCTCATGTTGCGCTTCAACTTTTGCGATGTTTTTAAACGCCGCCGCAACAGCCGGAAATCCCTCTTCTTTGGCTATTTCGGCAAAGAGTGGGTACAATTCAGTCCATTCTTCGTTTTCACCTTCGGCAGCAGCTTTTAGGTTTTCTTTGGTGGTACCAATGATTCCGGCAGGAAAAGTGGCAGTAATTTCTGTCATGCCGCCTTCGAGAAATTTAAAAAAGCGTTTGGCATGTTCTTTTTCTTGAAGGGCTGTTTCTCTAAAAATGGCTGCAATTTGCTCATATCCTTCTTTTTTGGCCACGCTGGCAAAAAAATCATAGCGGTTTCTGGCTTGCGATTCACCTGCAAAAGCTTTCAGCAAATTTTGCTCTGTTCTGGTTCCTTTTAATGATTTGGTCATAAAAATATTTTTTTGGGATTAAATTTCATAAAATTCTGATTTTGCTTCATCGCAGGCCGGACACACCCAGTCGTCAGGCAAATCTTCAAACTTTACTCCTTCCTCGGCTTCATCATAGATGTAACCACAGGTCGGACATTGGAACTTTTTGCCCTTTGCAGCGGGCTCTTTTGTTTCAAGTTTCGATTGGTCAATATAAGTAGGTGCATTTTTTGGCGATAGTCCTTTTTTAACTTTTCGGTAATACAGATAGGTCAAAGGGTCTTTAGATTCGTCCACTAAGGTAGCACTTACCAACTCGCCAATAAACATCAAATGTGTTCCAACATCCACTGTGTCAATTACTTTAAACTCCATATAGGCGATACAATCGTTGAGAACGATGGGAACTCCTGTGCTGCCGTATGTGATTTCAGTGCCGGCCATTTTGTCCACATCTTTGCCGCTTTTGTATCCAAACTTTCCTACAATATCAGCTGATGCGTCTTGTTCAAGCACAGAAACGGAAAATGCGCCATGCTTTTTGATAAAGTCAACGGTGTAATTGTCTTTATTACAGCAAGCTGCAAATGTTGGGGGCTCAGCAGTAACTTGAAAAACAGTATTCGAAATGTATCCATTTCCCTTATTTTTGTCGCCGGAGCTGACAATGTACAAGCCGTAAGTGACTTTAAAAAGTGCTTCGAAATTGATCATATGTATATTTTTTGTAAAGTTAAGGAACATAATAAACAGCAACAACAACTCAGCTTAATTCAGAATGTTTATAAATTAAATGGCTGACTTATTGTTGTATCGGACACGAAAATCAAGCTGATGAGAGAGCTTCCACTTTTAAATGAATTGCGATTTCTTGTTGTGAGGTTAGGTGTTCATGCTTTAAGTTCAGTCAGATATCTAAGTTCGATTTGGAATTGGTATTGAAGTCATTCGTAATGAATGAAATAAGCTGCTCATTCATCTTTTAAAAAATTCATTTCTTTTGATGCTTTTGCCTTGCCTTTGCCAGTATGGCTTATCTTTGCAACTTGTAAAAAAATGAGACCAAAGCTGATTTTCAATTGGCTTTTGTTAAATCTAGTTTTGCCAATTTAAATAATTGTATTTGAATGAGTTAATAGTAAATAAGCAAAAAATTGATGCTGTTATTTTTGGTAAAAGCCACATCCAATTCTTTTGTTTAATCCAAAGTTTGGTCACTTCATCGGAAGCTATATCAAAAAATAATTTTGTAACATCTTATTATCGAACAGCTTATTAAAATAGAACCTAATGCGTATTCATCTTTCTTTTCCTCGCCGATTGAGTCTTTCCGTTTTGCTGATGATCCGGCTCACAGCCGTGTTGCTTTTGTTTGGTTTCACGCGTTGGTTGTTCTATTTTGTTAACATCGAAAATTTCGCACATCTCAATATCTGGCAGTTGCTCCACATTATGTGGGGAGGCATCAGGTATGATTTGGCAGTGATCGCCATTGTCAATTTGCCCTTCATTGCTTTGATGACAATTCCCTTTCATTTTCGATATAACTTTTATTATCAGCGTATTACAAATGTCTTGTTTGTCTTATTTAACAGTGTCGCGCTACTTTTTAATTTGATTGATGTGATTTTCTTTCGCTACATCGCCAAGCGTACCACCTCGGAAGTATTTGCTTTTTTTGGCAATACAGCAGAGAATACCGGCTCGTTGCTTTTTACATTTCTCGCCGATTTTTGGTATATGTTGCTCATTTTCTTTATATTGGTTTTTTTGCTTATTCGTGTTGTGACTTGGTTTATCAGCCACAGTCCGGTTCCGGTGGTCACCCTGCGATGGTACATTACCCAAAGTTTGATTTTTATTGGATTTGCCGCAGTTGCGGTGATTTTTGGTCGCGGTGGACTGCAACTCAAACCCATCAGCTTGATCAATGCGGCCAATTATACTGAAAGCAAAAATATCTCACTTTTGATCAACACTCCATTTTCGATTATGCAAACCGTTGGTAAACAATCTATAAGTAAATTGAATTATTTCAACGAACAACAAATCGAGGCCGTTTACAATCCGGTTCACACTTCTTTTTCACTCAATCTTACCGATTCAATTCCATTTACCACCGAAACACCCAATATCGTAATTCTTATTATCGAAAGCATGGGTCGCGAATTTATCGGATACTATAATCCTGATAAAGTAGGAATTACGCCTTTTCTTGATTCTTTATTGAAACAAAGCATCACTTTTAAAGGTTTTGCCAACGGTAAACGTTCCATTGAAGCCCTTCCGTCTATTATGGCGGGCCTTCCGTCGTTAATGGATAAAGAGTTTCAGGCAACGCCATTTATCGCCAATCATATTTTAGGGCTTGGAACAATTTTAAAAAGCAAAGGTTACCAAACGGCTTTCTTTCATGGTGGCAATAACGGAACCATGAGGTTTGACGACTTTTCGCAGATTGCCGGTTTTGACAAATATTATGGTCGTAACGAGTATGCCAATGATGCAGATTTTGATGGCAAATGGGGTATTTATGATGAACCTTATCTGCAATATTTTGCCCGTCAGTTGAATGGCTTTACGCCTCCTTTTGCCGCTGGTTTGTTCACGTTATCATCACATCATCCTTACCATCTTCCCGATCAATATAAAGATGCTTTCCCATTGGCATCCAATGATATGGAAGCGACTTTTTCTTATACCGACCATGCGCTGAAGAAGTTTTTTCAAACAGCATCTACCATGCCTTGGTTTAAAAATACCGTGTTTGTCATCACTGCCGATCACACCCCTGAAAAGTCGCATTTTAGCGATTATATCCCTTATTGGAGTTTATACGGCATTCCCATCGCGTTTTATTTTCCGCAAATGGATAACGGATTGAACATCAATCGTATAGCGCAACATACTGATATTATGCCCACTTTGGCTGCACTCACCAAAACTGAAATGCCTTTGGTGGCTTTTGGAAATAATCTGTTCGATACTACCAGCAAATCTTTTGCAGTGAACTATCTTAGTGGCATTTATCAAATGATTCACAACGACACTTTAGTGCTTTTCAGCAACCAAAAAACCATTGAGATGTATGATCTTGTTCGCGATCCGACGCAAAAAAATAATTTGCTCGAAGCACAGAATAATGCTGCCGAAAAGCAGGAAATGTTTTTTAAAGCGCTGTTGCAACAATATAATAATCGTTTGATTGATAATGCGTTAATCGTAAAATAGGTCATTTGTAATGAGTCAATCCAATAAATGTCGCATCCGATTCATCGTCAACCCCATTGCCGGACATTCCACCAAGGAAGAGTTTCCTTCTTTCGTTGAACAAATTATTGATAAGACGAAATTCGATTCCGAAATTACATTCACACAATATGCCGGCCACGCCTCTTTGTTGGCCCATGAAGCTGTTGATATGAATTTCGATGTCGTTGTTGCCGTAGGTGGCGATGGCACCATCAATGAGGTGGCGCGTTGTCTCATCCAAAGCAAGGCCACACTGGGAATTGTGCCCAGCGGCTCGGGAAACGGATTGGCTCGTCACTTGAATATTCCTATCAATTTTGAAGGTGCGCTGCACAATATCAATCGTGGTCATAGGGTAAAAATTGACACGGTGAACATCAGCGGACAAGTTTTCGTAAGCATTGCCGGCGTTGGTTTTGATGCCTTGGTGGCCAAACACTTTGCCAAAGACCCCCAAAGAGGTTTCTTTGCCTATTTTAAAATAGTGGCGGCACATTTTACCAACTATACGTCCAAGCGCTATACCTTGATTTTGGATGATGAGCAAACAATTGAAACTGAGGCCTTTTTTATCAGTTTGGCCAACAGCAACCAATTTGGTTACAACACTACCATAGCACCTGATGCCAGTCTCAACGATGGCATGATTGATATTTGCATTGTGCAAAAACCTACGATTTTTGAAATGCCTCTTATCCTCAACTTGCTATTTTTGAAGATGATACATAAGTCTAAGTATGTCAAAATTCACAAAGCCCGCAAGGTGCAGCTGATCCGTGAAAAAAATCGCGTGGTGAACTTGGATGGCGAGCCGGTGAAACTGACCAAAGACTTGATTGCCGAGGTGAATCCGTTGAGCCTCAACGTTATAATTCCTGAAGAAAATAAAGATTTTAATCCTACAGAGCTGATTCTACAAACCATTGCCAAGACGCAACAATTTATCCGCTCTGAATTTAAAAAATTGATCCCATGAAACCCAAACGCGACGGCATCGTTTATTCCACCAATCCCGACTATCCTTTTGAAGCCCAAACCAACACAACGCCTACTTTGCCCAACCAGCAACAAAATCTTCGGGTGATGCTCGACAAGAAGCAAAGAGGCGGCAAAAAAGTAACTTTGGTTACTGGATTTGTAGGGCAAACAGCCGATTTAGAAGCCATTGGCAAATCGTTGAAAACCGCCTGTGGCGTAGGTGGCAGCGTGAAAGAAGGCGAAATTATTATTCAAGGCGACTTTCGTGAGAAAATTCTTCAACTCCTTATCAAACAGGGGTTTAAGGTAAAACTTTCTGGAGGTTGATGCAAGAATCAAAAACCGGTTCGGCCACCTTCTGGACCGACAGGTACCGACAGGGACATCACCGTTGGGATTTAGGAGCAGTTTCTCAGCCCTTGAAAGAATATTTCGATCAATTGACTGATAAAGAGATGTTTATCCTCGTTCCGGGAGCGGGATTTGGTTGGGAGGCAGGCTATCTATTTGACGCCGGTTTCAGAAACACTTTTATCCTCGATTTTAGTGCCGAAGCTTTGCAGGTTTTTAAGCAAAATCATCCTCATTTTCCTGAAGCTAACATTTTGTTTGAGGATTTTTTTGACCATCAAGCACACTATGATCTGGTTGTGGAACAAACCTTTTTTAGCAGTATCCCTCGCAACAAACGAACCGAATATGTAGCGAAAGTTTACGATTTGTTGCGAGCAAATGGCAAACTTGTTGGTTTGATGTTCAATCACGAATTTGATTTTGATGAACCACCATTTGGCGGAACTGTTGAAGAATATCAGCGGTTGTTTCAAAAACATTTTCATTTTAAAGTGTTTGAAATTGCGCATAATTCAATCAAACCACGTAGGACGCGCGAGCTATTTTTACTTTTTTTAAAGAAATGATTTGTTGTAGAGCAACAGATTTCTGTATATTCGCAACTAAAACACAGATCACTTAAATAAAAATAAACTATGGAACACCAATTTTTATCCTCAATAGGCACCATTTCAAAGAAAGAAAACATTGCCTCTGTAGTGCACAACACCTTTAGCAGCGCCCTTGTTTTGGAATCATTGTTTCCCTTCCCCGGATATAACGGAACCACCGTTCCCGACCGCACCGATCCCCGAGCACTTTTTTTGGTAACTAAATCGGTGTATGACGACGATAAAATTATTCGCGCCATCCGCATCATCAAAGAAACATTCTCCAATTTTTTTGACGGTGCACCCGGACGCATCACCTTATTTAACGAAACTGCCGGAGTGATCCGTGTGAAGCATTTGTCATACGAACAAGTGGGAGACTTGGTGGAAGCCTTTGAAAAAGAAGGGGTTGAATTTATGAAAGAACGAAAAATTCCTGAATACAGCTCTATCATTCACATCACTAAATACTTTCAAATTGAACATTTAGATCAAGGTATTTATGCCGATAAAAACTGGAAAAATATGTTTTATATCGAAATTCCTATCAAGCTCAAGTGGAGTTCATTTGAAAAAATAACTACCGACATCACGCACAATGTGGAGGACAAAACTTTCGATGCGGCCCTCACCACCATGTACGACCAATTGGGAATCGTTGATATGGTGCGTATTTATGATGAACAATATACTGCCGCCAAACTTCGATTTATCAGAAACAAATACCTCGAAGCCATCAAATATATGTAGGTGTCGAGGCTCTAAATTTTTATCATGTTCGAATTCGTCAATAAGTTCTTTTTAGAGCTTGCTTCAGTATTGTATATACGTGAAGCTCAAGCTGTTCTTTTTTCTGAATCAGCTACATTTCTTTTCCTTCTTATTTTTTCGTATGTTGTATACCTGATTGCCCGATAT
>JAEWWJ010000036.1 GCA_023396415.1 Bacteroidota bacterium | reverse complement strand
AAATAAACTAGATGAAATAAATAGTAAATTGGATTTACTTTCTCTTGGTCATGAGATTATTTATGAGGACATTTTAAAAGAATTGGGATCTAGCAAAAAGATTCAAAGCAAAGACCTTAGATTATTGCTACTTTCTACAGCATTTACTTATGGATTAGATGCTTTAAAACTTGGGGAGTTAATGAATATATTAAAATAATTACTGCACCTAACACGCGTTAAATCCCATTAAAACGGGATTTTACCGCCAAACCGTTAGTGGCAAGGCTATGACGACACAACCCGACAGACAAATCGGGTTCTTTTTGATGTTTCGTATTTTAGTAGTTGCTTAAATAAGCAAATTGACTACCTTTGTACTATGGACAACAATTCTTGCATACGACAACAAGCGGACATTAAACAAATAAATCGCTGTAAAGACAGAGTTTCAGAACTCAACGGCTCATTTGACTATTTATCAAACGGACTTGAATTGGCAGGAAACAACGTAAGACTGAAAATTCTCTTTCTGATCTATGAAGAAAAACGACTTTGTGTTTGTGATATAAGCGATATTCTTGGTATGACAATTTCAGCGGTTTCACAACACTTGCGAAAACTCAAAGACAGAAAACTCATTGAAACAGAAAGAGAAGCTCAAACCATTTTTTACTCATTAACAAAAGAGTATGAAAAAATGCTGAAACCGTTTTTCAAAATACTTGACGAAAACAAAATTTTGGAAACATTATGAAAACAGACAACAAACTAATTGGAGCAGGACTTTTAACAGCAATTGCAGCTTCATTGTGTTGCATTACACCTGTTTTGGCTCTCATTGCAGGAACAAGCGGACTTGCCTCAACTTTTTCTTGGCTTGAACCTTTCCGACCGTATTTTATCGGAATGACAATTTTAGTGCTTGGTTTTGCTTGGTATCAAAAGTTGAAACCAAAAAAGCAAATTGACTGCAACTGTGAGACAGAAGAAAAACCAAAATTCATTCAGTCAAAAATGTTTTTAGGAATAGTAACGGGATTTGCCATCGTTATGCTTGCTTTTCCATACTATTCAAGTGTTTTTTACTCAAAGGCTGAAAAGCAAATCATAGTAGTGGACAAATCCAATATTAAAAAAATAGAATTTACGATTAGCGGTATGACTTGTGAAAGTTGTGGCGAACACGTAAATCACGAAGTAAATAAATTGACAGGAATAATAAGTTCAAACGCATCTTACGAAAATGGAAATGCAATCGTAGAATTTGACAACTCAAAAACAAACATTTCTGAAATCGAAAAAGCAATAAACTCAACAGGATATTCTGTAGCTGACAAAAAAGAAAATTAAAATGGAAATCAAATTACAATCAACAATAACTTGTCCCAACTGCGGACACAAGAAAGAAGAAACAATGCCGACAGACGCTTGTCAATATTTTTACGAATGTGAAAAATGTAAACAAGTTCTAAAACCAAAACAAGGCGACTGCTGTGTTTATTGTAGTTACGGAAGTGTTGCTTGTCCACCAATTCAGCAGGACAAAAAATGTTGCTAACAGACGAAAAACAAAGAAGCCCAGCCACTAACAGCGGTTTGGCAAAAGTGGCGGTTCAGTTCTTCGTATGACAGTTTATCGTAAATTTGAAGAGTGTGCTTCGTATGAACATTTGTGGTAAAATCGCCACCTTCGCCAAGCCGCGAAACGTTGTATGCAAGTGTAAAAAGACAAAACTCGATGCTTTGAAATAAAAGATTAATTAATAGAAAGAAAAATTTATTGATTTGGTGCTTCGTAAAAAGGTCAGTGCATATTGAGGGTAATTTATTTTGTTTTTTCTCTCCCCCCCGCAAAGACAAAAGAAACCCAACCGCACAAAACAACACATTTGCAAACCGCTGCAAGCCAGCCCTGCAATCCAAAGTTTGCAAAAGAGTTGTTTTTTTGCCTGCGCTACATTAGCTTAATCATTGTACATTTACATTTATGAAAGGTAAAACAGATAAAAAATTAGAACAAAAGAATATCAAACCAACCGCTATGCGCCAATTGGTTTACGAGATTTTAGAAAAACAAAAGAAAGCATTAAGCCTTTATGAAATAGAACAGCAGTTTGACAATGTTGAAAGGTCAACTATATTTCGTACGCTCAAGACGTTTCAGGACAACTACCTTATTCACAGCATTGACGATGGTACGGGAGCGGTAAAATATGCCTTGTGCGATGATGATTGTACCTGCAAACCCGATGACCTTCATATTCATTTTTTATGCAATAAATGCGGTCAAACTCACTGTATGAAAGACATGCCAGTTCCAAAGATGGATTTAGCAGAAGGCTTCTCGTTTGAAAATGCCAATTTTGTGGTAAAAGGAATTTGCCCTAATTGCCGATAAAACTTTGCAATACTGTTGCACGTACTCATTCAGTAGTTTTGTTACATAATTTTTAAAAGTTATGCTATGAAACAAACATTCACTATTCTATTACTTCTTTTTTCAACAGGTTTATTATTCGCACAAAACAAAATAACTTTTGAGGTAAAAGAAGAATCTGGCGAATCCTTAATTGGAGCAAGTGTAATTATTGAAGGAACGACGACAGGTACAATTACAAATAATGAGGGTTTTGCAAGATTGGAGAATTTACCCAATGGCGAAATAGAGTTTGTAATTTCTTTTGTCGGCTTTGAAGAAAAGGAAATTACTTTATCTTTTCCAGATGACAACAACAAAACGATTGAAGTTGAGCTGGAAGAAGGAGAAGAACTTGAAGAAGTTGTAATTGCAGCAACAAGGTCTTCCCGAACAATTCAGGATATTCCAACAAGAATTGAAGCAATTACAGGCGAAGAATTAGGCGAAAAAGCAGCTATGAACTCAACAAATATTGGCATGCTTTTAAGAGAAACCACAGGTGTGCATATGCAGCAAACCTCACTTAGTTCTGGAAATATGAGTATTCGCATTCAGGGTTTGGATGGTCGATACACACAAATATTAAAAGATGGAATGCCACTTTATGGTGGTTTCGCCGGTGGGTTATCTATTATGCAAATACCACCGCTTGACTTAAAGCAAGTTGAGCTAATTAAAGGGAGTAATTCTACTTTGTACGGTGGTGGAGCAATTGCAGGTTTGGTAAACCTTGTAACCATACGACCAGAAGAGGAAGCAAAGCTTGATGTTATGCTAAATCAAACAAGTGCTTTGGGTACAACTGGCAATTTGTTTTATGCGCAGAAATACGGAAAAGTTGGTCTTTCAGTTTATGGCTCAGCTAATAATCAAATCGCATTCGACCCCGACGAAGATGGTTTTTCAAATATGCCCAAAGCGCAAACTTTTAGTCTAAATCCAAAATTCTACTACTACTTCAATCCTAACACTGAATTAAGTTTAGGGTTAAACACTACCATCGATAATAGAACGGGTGGAGACATGGAAGTGATAAAGGGAAACACAAGTACTGAACATATTTTTTCCGAAGAAAATAAATCGGAACGTTATGCTACGCAATTAAGTTTTCGGAATACAACCGATGACAGAACATTCTCTTTTAAAAATAGTGTTTCCTATTTTGACAGAAAACTAAGTATTCCAGACTACCGATTCAGTGGAAATCAATTATCCAGTTTTACCGAAGCCATATACAATTTGCATAAAAACGATAATACAGAATGGCAATTGGGATTAAACCATTATCTCGAACAGTTTACAGAGACAGACGCTGACTCATATTCTGCAAGAGATTATACACATAACACCTTTGGTGGCTTTATTCAAAACACTACCGATTTTAGTAAAAAACTTGGGTTAGAAACTGGTTTACGAACCGACTACAATGCTGACTATGGGACATTTGTGCTGCCACGTTTTTCATTGTTATTTAAACCTAACAATAAATTAAGTTCACGACTTGGCGGTGCTATGGGTTACAAGCTTCCTACAATTTTCACCGAAGATGCTGAGAGAATTTATTATCGGGATATTCAACCATTATCAAAAGACCTGGTAGATGCAGAAACTTCAATAGGAGGAAATTTCGATATAAATTACAAAACCGCATTGGGCGATGAAATGACTTTCTCAATCAACCAACTCTTCTTTTTGACTCAGCTAAAAAATGCATTGGTTTTACGGGAAGACGAAACAATGGGCATGGCTTATTTTGAAAGCGCTGATGGTAACATTTTAAGTTCAGGCTTTGAAACCAATATAAAACTAACATACGACGATTTTAAACTCTATTTAAACTACGCCTTTGTTAATACCGAATTACAATACGATAATATCAATAACCAGAAACCACTTACACCAAAGCACAATGCGGGTGCAGTATTATTCTATGAAATTGAAGAAAAATGGTCTGCTGGATATGAGGTTTATTACACTGGGAAACAGTTCGATAATTTATACAATCAAAAAACAGATTATTGGACAATGGGAATAATGATTATGCGACATTGGGAACGTTTATCTTTATTCGTGAATTTCGAGAACTTTACAAACGTTATGCAATCTGATTTTGAACCTTTGGTTTTGCCGCCAACAAATAATCCTACTTTCCCTGATATTTGGGCACCGGCTGATGGATTTGTATTTAATGGAGGAATAAAACTTAGATTATCAGGCGACAATGATTAAATCAGAATACCACATATCGAAAATGGATTGTCCATCCGAAGAAAACATGATTCGTATGAAGTTGGATGGAATAGAGGTTATCAGGAAATTGGAATTCGATATTGAAAATCGCAATCTTACTGTTTTTCATTCTCGGGAAGATGAAGAAATATTATCGCGTCTGGAATCATTAAACTTTGGAGCAAAACATACATATTCAAGTTCTATTGATGAAAAGGAAGTAACAATAGAAAGTTCCGATGTACAATCAAAACTGTTATGGACGATACTCATAATTAATTTTGGATTTTTCATAATTGAAATGACTACCGGACTTATTTCAAAGTCAATGGGTTTGGTGGCAGATTCTTTAGACATGTTAGCTGATTCTTTTGTATATGGATTAAGTCTTTGGGCAGTTGGTTCAACAGTTCTGAGAAAAAAGAAAGTTGCACGTTGGAGTGGTTATTTTCAATTATCCTTAGCCTTTTTAGGTATTATAGAAGTGGTAAGACGATTTATAGGTTCTGAAGAAATGCCAGACTACAGAATTATGATTGGAGTTTCAGTTTTAGCATTAACTGCCAATGCCATCTGTTTGTACCTACTCCAGAAATCGAAAAGTAAAGAAGCACACATGAAAGCCAGTATGATTTTTACTTCCAACGATGTAATAATAAATTCAGGAGTTATTTTAGCTGGAGTATTGGTGTTGCTGACCCAATCAAAATATCCTGATTTGATTGTTGGTTCTATTGTTTTTTTGATTGTATCTCAGGGTGCATTTAGAATATTGAAACTTGGGAAATGATAGCCATCCCTTTTTGTAAGCACATTGTCAAGTCGCACGAGCCACTCTAAACCTAAACTTGCCAAAGAGCTTACAAAGCCAACCCTAATTACCGCCTTTAAGGGCGGTTTGGGGATTTACCCACCCACAAAAACAAAATAAATTTGTACTCCGAATCAACGTCTGTGCAGATTGATAAGAAAACTGTTAAATTTGTTAAAACTTGAGACGGATTGACTTTGAAGGATAAACACCAGCATACAA
>JAEWWJ010000008.1 GCA_023396415.1 Bacteroidota bacterium | reverse complement strand
TGAGAGCTGAATTATTAGGCAAATCACCTCATTTATCAAAAGAAGTGCTCGTGGCGGCAGCCGACAAAACCGATGTGTTGCCCGTAAGCATTTTGTTCGAGATATTATCAGCCAATCCTGATGAGCTTCGCAAAGAGGAACTGATGAGTCATCTCGAAAACAAAGACCAGCCTCTGCCGGCATACATGATCTCTATCCTCAGGCAACTGGTAGGCGGAATCACCTACAAGACCATCTTGCTACAGGACATGGCCAGCTACCAGGCAGGCAAAACACAGGCTGCTTATAAGCTGATACGCAGTTGCCTCAACGATTCGGCAACAGATTATTCCTATCTGCGCACCTGGCTCAACAACCTGGGTAACCTGAATGCCGATATGCAAATTGTTTCGGCTTACCTTGCCGAAGATAATTACGCCGCGGCTCAAGCCATGCTCAACCTGATACCTGCAACACGCGCACTGGAAGGCGATGCGCTTGCCGAATATAACGATTACAAGAGCATGATGCAAATGCAGATGGCATGGAAACAGCAGAACCGTACCATTTACGAATTAGACAGCCTCGAAGTGGGCATACTGGCTGACTTTGCCGAAAATGCAAGCGGCAAGGCTGCACTAATGGCCAAGGGGATACTTGAATATGCCTACGACCACCATTACTGCAACTGCCTGCCTGTGGACGATGCGGGTGCATTGAAAAGCGCGGTGGCAATGCCCACAAATGATCTTGACAACGGTCTGGTTATTAAGGCATCGCCCAATCCTGCCAGCACGTGGGTAGCTTTCGACTTTACGCTTCCTGTACATGCAAACGAAGCTGTTTTGCAGATTAGCGATGCACATGGCAGAAGCATTACCGCTTTTGTTATCAAAGCAAAGCAAGGCCAACAGCTGTGGGACATCCGTGATGTGAAGAAAGGGGTGTATTTGTACACGCTTAAAGCCGGAGCAATAAGCAAGCATGGTAAATTAATCATTAATTTATAATCTTCGCGAACCATTCCCCGTAAAAAGGGAATGGTTCGCCTTATTTTATACAGCCATGAAAAAAATTCTAAGTGCCGTTATGCTATTTTTCGCTATTAATGCCTCTGCGCAGATACCGGAAATAATCTGGCAACAATGTTATGGAACCGCTACACTTGATTTTACATTTGGAATAGCGCCCACAGAAAACGGTTATATGCTTGCAATTGAAGTGGAGTCAGGTGAGGGCATAACAAATTATCATGGATTGGATGATATATGGATAGTGAAGATAGACTCAACCGGGTCAATGTTGTGGGAAAAATGTTTTGGGGGATCAATGTATGATACGCCACGAAAGATAATTAACATTGGAAACAACGAGTTTTATGTTTTCGGAATCACAGGATCAGCTGATGGGGATGTTCAATCTTATAACCAAGGAAATGGCGATCTATGGGTTATGAAGATCAATGGCGAAGGGGATTTATTATGGGAAAAATGTTATGGAAGCTGGGGTACGGATGGGCCTCGTGATATGATTCTTACACCTGATGGAGGTTTTGCAATGCTTGCAAGAATCAGTGCAAGTGGGGGTGATATTAGCAATTATTATGGTATGTATGATAATTGGGTGGTTAAATGCGACTCCCTAGGCAATATTGAGTGGGAGATTACCTTGGGCAACAATGGGTGGGACAATGGCATATCAATGATGGTCAACAGTGCAGGCAACATCATGATGATTGGTGCAGCCCAGTGGCATGGCGGCTTGGTGGAATGCTATCCCGACGGGGCATGGGCTGATGTTTGGATAGTTGAACTGGATTTGCAGGGCACTATCCTGGCGCAGTATTGCTATGGCGGCAGCCATTACGATCTTGGTAACAATCTAATTGAACTTGAGGATGGTTATGTTTTTATTGCCTATACACATTCAAATGATGGGGATGTATCAGGTTTGCACGGCCCTAGTGGTGATGAACCAAATGATATATGGGTAGTCAGGTTGAACGAACAGATGGAGATTATCTGGCAGAAATGCATAGGCGGGTATGATTATGATAGTCCGAATTATATTACACAAACAGCAGATGGGGGGTTTATTGTGATTGGCACTACAAGGTCAAACGATGGCGATGTAAGCGGCAATCATTCATATCCAGGAACCAACAGTGATATTTGGGTTGTAAAGCTAAATGAAAACGGAGCCATTGAATGGCAGCACTGCTATGGCGGCTTTAGTTCTCAAATGCTCGAGAATCCACATACTATTCTGAAGAAGAGCGATTATAATTATGTGATTGCAGCCTCTACAAAAGGTAGCCCATCCTTTGATGTTCAGTGTGGCTCATTCGACGACTATAATGCCTGGATTTTTGAGATCGCACTGCCGGATACGGTTGGTGTATTAACACCCTCCGCAAGTGCCAACGAAATAAAGGTTTATCCCAACCCAGCCACCAACGAAGTTTGGCTGCAACTGCCCGCCAATATGCAACAGGCAATAATGCAGGTAGAACTTATCAGCCCCACGGGCAGGCTTATTTACACCTCCAAAGCCGAAGGCGAATTCCATAAAATTGAACTCAAACACTTGCCGCCCGGCCTCTACCTTATAAGGCTCTGGGATGGAGTAAGATGGTTAGTGGAGAAGGTTGTGAAAGAGTAAGGGTGATGGGTGACGAAGTGACAAAGTGACGAAGTGACAATCTCTTGTCCCGCCGTGGCGGAGTGAATTTTGAATCTTGTCCCGCACGTGCGGGATTGAATCTTGAATTTTTTGAATTTTAGAATTAATCCCTAAATTTTAGAATCAATATAAATAACTGAAAAGCAGCTGAAATAGAAAGAAATTGTTTGGTTGATAATAATCCTTAATTTATCTTTGATGCGCAACACCAATTATAATTTTTTCATATTTTCTTTTTTTTAAGTAGATCAAATGTATATAACTGAAATACAGGCGTTTACCCCCCCCAATTGCCAATGGTATTGTCGCATACTAATCGTTCCATGGGTTCGGATTATTTTGGGGTGTTTTTATATCGCTACTATAGCTTTAGGTTTTATAATTTGGCACGACAACAAAAGGGTTTTTTGGTTGGGGAAAAATAAGTTCGACTGAATAAGCTGCGCCATATTAATTCATGGATAAGACAGCAAAACCAATCAACGGAAGCAACCAAATTCATTTTTTCAAACAAAATTTAATTATTATGAAACAATATTTTTCTCTTAAAAACATTATCTACCTGATAATGATTAGTCTAATGATAAGCGCATGTCAAAAAGAAACAACTGAAAAACCAACAGCAAACAATGCAGACGAACAAAACAGGGCAATCGTTCGGCTCATCCGTTCCTTTGACTCAAAGTTAACCAATGGTTTAAAATCAGGCGAAAGCCTCAGCGTTGATTCGGCTGTATGGTATACCGAGGCTTTGCAGAATTACCACCATGCCAGGCCCGATCAACAGTATGAAGCAACAAAAGTGAGCAAGCATAGCTATGCAATGACCATTGATAATAATAGGGTTGCCATAGACGATATTGCTGTTTTGTATGAAGCCATTGAAACCGACAATACTCTTGGACTTGCCGCTTTGGAAGGCGACGACAATTACCTGAAACTCACAGACGTGAACCTCGATAGCCTCACAAATAATACAGCATATATTAGCAGCACCAGTGTGTATGGAATGCGGTTGATTGCAGGTCTTTACATGTCTTTTAAAGATGGTGATGACTGGATTTGGGGAACTTTGGGACAGGAATTAGGAAGTCCTCCTGCAGGAAAGTGCGATAGCACCTTGTATGGCGTATCCGATGCATCGGACGAACTAGCCTGGAGGCTCAACCACCCTGCCGTTTCCACAGTACCTTATGTATTTGTGAATTTAGAAATGCATGAAACTGAAGGTTTTAGTTATAATGAGCGCCTTTATATCGGCTGGAATTATCCTGAAAATAACTGCCTTACAAGCGATACACTAAACTATTATCTACTACAATCACATATGATCATCAACGATCCCAACGAAGGACTACGCCCCACTGGAAAAGAGTTTTCGCATGTTGAGATAATTGATGATTTGGCAATGTCCTCCAATTATTCTTGGCATTTCCATCATTATTATGTAACCTACGGCATAAAGATTATTGTAGGACAACAAGAAGAGTAAATCTATTAACGAAAAGGAGTATCAGTCAATTTGGGGTAATTGTTCCTAGGGATTAAAGAGATAAGTTATTATACCAATTTGACATACTCCTTTTTCATACAGAAAAAAAATGAAAAAGGAAATTTTAATAACAATCCTATTGACGACCTTTCTGTTTATTGGCAAGGAGGTCTTCTCCCAACGTCAGGCATGGTCGTTTATACTTGATGATAAAGCAAACACGAAGTGTATTGATCTCGATGAAACAACAATCAATGATCATATTATAACCGCAGCTGCGTTCAATTCAGGATCTGGCAAGCAATTTGCCGTTCTTTTAAAAATTAATCATGAAGGTGTACTCAACGATACTGTGCATATTACGTCTCAACAGACAAGCATTTCGCCAGTTTCAACATACGTGGATTCAAATAATAGTTTAACCTTTATTGGGTTATCTTACGATACAATACTACATAATAACGCAGCATTGATTAGGATTGTGTTTGATTCCAAGCTTGAAATTACAGAAAGAAAAGTTGCAGTGCTTCCAATTGATTTGGTTATTGGAGGGTTCTTCCAATCAACACTGTTATCCGACTCTTCGGTTTTAGTGTACGCAACTGTCATAAGTAGTACTTCAAAACTTGAAACCACATTAGTTTGTCATCTCGACAAGTATTTTAATTTTTTGAAGTACAATATTCCTGCGCCAAACCAATGGGGTACCTACCTCGATATGCGACAGTTAAATGATTCAACCTTTTGGGTCTTACAGATGATGTCACCTAAATATCTAAAACTTGACGCTTCATTTAATATTATCGGCCAATCTCCAATTCCAAGGTACTTCAGTACAAATTCATCATGTAAATGGGTCAACGATTCAACTTTCTATCTTTTAGGTAAAAACAATTACCCTTTACCCGAGCATAACATTGCTATTGTCAAACAATTTCATCCTTTTGATACTACAGGACATTTGTTTTGGCGTTGGCATCATACAGATACGATTGATTTCCCTTCTGTTTATAAAGGAATAGATTTTAAACATCCCGATACGATTTTTGCCGGAGGTACCCATAACCTCGATAGATACAACCCTCACTACGCCCATCATCCTTCTTGGCTGGTAGTTTTACAAACTGATAGCATGCTCAATCTGCGCTGGGAACGCTTTTATGGTGGCGATGCTTATTATGTGATGTCGAACTTGATTGCCACAAATGACGGGGGCTGTCTGGTAGGCGGCTGGCGTTTTGATTATCAAAACAGCACCGAAAACCAAACGGATATTATCCTTCTCAAACTCAACAGCGAGGGTTTGCTCACTGGAATAAACAATCCAACGACTATACAGCTGCGCGAGGCCATCGTGTATCCTAACCCGGGAAGCAGCCAACTTAAAGTAAGGCTGGCAATACAGCACCCACAGGCATTATTTCAGCTTTTCGATCAGGGCGGGCGGCTTGTGATGCAACAACAACTCACTACTACCGAAAGCGAACTTGAAACAAACCATCTGACGGCAGGCATTTATGTGTACCGAATCACTTCGTCCACAGGGCTTAACGAAAATGGTAAATGGGTGAAACAGTAAGGGTGATGGGTGACAGGTTGTGACTGAGTGAGTGACAAAGTGACACTTCATTCAATTCGTTCAATTCGCCTGCCCCGTGGGGAGGAACGACCATACGGGGATGATAAAATCTCAGAACAAGGATGATCGATTTTAGAAGGAGGAAGTTCTATCTTGTATAAAACCAAAACTTCTAAAATCGACAATCGTTAATCGATGTTCTTAAATCTTTAGGTCACTATAGAAGTTAAAATCTCAGAACAAGGATTAACGATTTTAGAACAAGGAAGTTCTATCTTGTATAAAACTGGATAATCCGGAGCAAGCTGACCCCATCACCGGTAAAAATCCGGAAAGATTTTCCATTTAATTGGAAAATATTAAATGCCATTCCGGCAGATGTTGACCCCCTTTATTGTTTGAAAAGGAAATAATCCAATCCGGATCATATTGACCCCCTAACTTCGGGGAGTATTATTCCGGAGCATGTTGACCCCTTTTTTTCAATTTTGAGACAGATTTTGGTTCATTTTAGTGGTTTTAAATGATCACTAAACAAAGAAGTAATGGCCGGAACTCCAAAATCTATGAGACAGATTAAACAATTAATTCAATTACACCAGCAAGGCAAGAGCATTAAATCCATTGCCCGAAGCTTGGCTATGAGTAAAAACACGGTAAAATCCTATCTGGAAAAGATGTCGTGTTCTAAAATAGATATTGAGTCCTTAATGAAACTGGATGATCCCATCCTGGAAGGCGAATTCCATGCAGGGAATCCTGCATACAAAGATCATCGGTATGAACACTTTATATGCCGGCTAGACTATTTTGCAAAAGAACTTCAACGCAAAGGCGTAACCCGCAAGTTGCTCTGGGAGGAGTATAGACAAGAATACCCACAAGGATATGGCCATACCCAATTCTCTTATCACCTGAGCCAACAACTGATAGCTCGCAAGCCCTCGATGGTTCTTGAGCATCTTGCCGGCGAAAAGCTATTTATTGATTTTGCCGGATCTAAGCTTTCCTATATTGATGCGCAAACGGGGCAAATAGTTTATTGTCAGGTATTTGTAGCCTGCTTGCCTTATTCTGATTTTAGCTTTGCCATGGCGGTTAAAAGTCAATGCGTGGAAGATTTTATTTATGCCCTTGGTTGTTGCCTTGACGATCTTGGGGGCGTACCCCGTGTGCTGGTACCGGATAATTTAAAGGCGGCGATAATAAAAGCCAGCATCTATGAACCCGATGTTAACCATGCTTTAGAGGATTTTGCCAATCATTATTCTACCACTGTAATCCCTGCCCGTGCCCGTAAACCAAAGGATAAAGCATTGGTAGAGAATCAGGTAAAAATGATCTACACCCGTGTGTATGCTAAACTACGCAACCAGCAGTTCTTCGATCTTGTATCGCTCAACAAAGCAATCCTGGAAAAGATAAGAGACCACAACCAGACCCGGATGCAGCAAAAGCCTTATTGCCGTGAAGAACGCTTTTTGGCTGACGAAAGGCATTTGCTGGGCCCCTTACCGGAACAAGCTTTTGAAATGAAGTATTACCGCGAATGAAAGTGGCCAAAAACAATCATATATACCTAACTCAGGATAAGCACTATTACAGCGTTCCATACACTTATATCGGTTTGCAAACCAAAGTGATTTACACCCGAACCCTAGTTCGTATCTATACCAAAAGCACGCAAATAGCACTTCACATGCGCAACTACCGTCAGGGTGGCTACACCACAGATAAGGAACATTTATGTTCACACCACCAGCATTATTTGGATCGCAGTCCGCAATATTATTTGCAGAAAGCCGGCGAAAAATCGGAAACATTTTATCAATTAGTACAACTGGTTTTCCAACAACAACGCCATCCCGAACAACTCTATAAAACCTGCGACGGATTGCTTTCCCTGGAACGCAAAACCCACCCGGACATCTTTAAAAAAGCTTGTCTGATGGCCATTGAACACAAGAACGCATCCTACAAATTTATCCACAACATTCTGGAAAATAAAATGACCGATCAGCAAGAAACAAAGCAGGAACAACCACTTCCTAACCACTTAAACATCAGAGGCAAAGAATATTACACACAATTTTCACTTAAATATTAATTTTATGAAACAGATTGAATCTCAATTAACCCATTTACGATTGCACGGCATGAGCCGCAGCTAGCAGGCCTTAATGGAAACCCGAAAACACCATGAACTCTCTTTAACCGAAGGTTTAGAACTGCTTCTACAGGCCGAGGAACAAGAGCGGGGCAATAAACGTTTTGACCGGTTGCTCAAAGCTGCACGATTCCGTTACCAGGCCTCTATCGAAGAACTCCACTATGATGCCTCCAGAGGGATTGATAAGTCACTCATCTCAGCTCT
This sequence comes from Bacteroidota bacterium, assembly GCA_023396415.1. Classification (GTDB taxonomy): domain Bacteria; phylum Bacteroidota; class Bacteroidia; order Bacteroidales; family F082; genus JALNZU01. The sequence goes on along the minus strand of JAEWWJ010000008.1, from coordinate 5,871 downwards.
TGCTACAGGCGATTACCTTGCAAAGGGCGAATCGGTTTTGATTACCGGTGCCACAGGCTGTGGTAAAAGCTTTCTGGCTTCTGCGCTGGGTCACCATGCTTGTGCCCAAGGCTATCGGGTGATTTACTACAACATCCATAAAATCCTTCTAAAAGCAAAAATGTGCCGTGTTGAAGGTACTATCTTGAAGTTCTTTGACTCCACATCTAAAGCTGATCTACTCATCCTTGATGACTTCGGATTGACTCACCTTGATCAGCAACAACAGCTTGACCTGATGGAACTTATCGAAGATAGACACGGAAGAACATCAACCATTGTGGTAAGTCAGCTACCCGTATCAAGCTGGTACGATATCATTGGAGAAGAAACTATTGCAGATGCTATTCTGGATAGATTGGTACATGTTTCTTATCGAATTGAACTAAAAGGAGAAAGTTTAAGAAAAAAACGGTAATATTGTCATGCCTTTACGTTCTTAAAACCACGATCCCGTTAGGGGGTCAATATGACCGGAATGGGGGTCAGTATCACCGGAATATCCAATAAAACCAAAAAATCGAAATCAACAATCGTTAATCGATGTTCGTAAATCCTTGAATTCTATGAATCTCTTAAATTCCGTTGAAACAGCCTGGCTCAACGATATGTGGGAGCTGCGTGCGCAATTGCTGCAAGGCTCACCGCACCTGAGCAAGGAAGTGTTGAAAAAAGCGGCAGATCTTACTGATGTATTGCCCGAGAGCATTATCTTTGAGGTGTTAAGAACCAATCCTGATGAACTCAAAGACAACAAACCAAATCTCAAAACGGACTTTGTACCGCAACATAAACCATTTAGAGGTAACGGACAATGAAACAGGCTATTGCGCTTTGAGAAAACAGATTAACATGACAATCAAAGCAATAATTTTCAAAAAATTTGAAGAAAATGCAGGAAAATACAAAGTTTGGAGCTTTCTGTGAGTTTCTATTAGGGCTTAGGTCGTATTTTTGTATGTAAGGATATCTCAAAAATGACCCGATAAAAAGGGGTATGATGCTGAAAGCGAATGATAGATACGGAATAGTGAACAATGAACACGAAACATTTACCAACAGCAGAAATGTTTTTTTTTGCATTGAATCTAAAATGAATAAGCAATGACAAGGCGAAGCAAAATTCCATGTTTCAATTCGTGCAATCTCGTAAGATTTGGTATGCGGGTATTCAAAGACGCCTTTGTTGTGCATGACTGCCATGAGTACGATGGCACACCTCTATTTGAAAATCAATTCATGTCTTGTTACGCAACAAATAATAATTTCTGCTTCGGGAAGCGTAGGTTCGATTGGAAGGCATCGAAGTTATCGGTTTTTTTACGAGTAGCCGTTGTTCAATTAAATCTCAAAACATCGCAACCTAATAGATATATGAAATTATGAAAAAGTTAAATGTTTCATTGGTGTCTTTTTTGCTTATCTTTAAACAGCTCATATTAAAACAAGAATTATGTCAACTAGATTGAAAGCCAAACTAATTATTTTCATAATATTTTTTATTATGAAAGGATTTACATTTGAGATGCAAGCTCAAATTCGATTGCCGGAAGGTTGGCAAGATTATCTTTATACATTTGATGATTCAACGCATTGGTATAGCCTGACAATTGATACGATCAATAATCCAAATAATATCTGGCAGATTGGCAAACCGCAAAAAAATAGTATCAATAGTGCTTTTTCTGACTCACGCGTTATTATTACCGATACTGTTAATTCATATCCATCGAATACTTTTTCAAGTTTTGAATTTGCACATCATGCACAAGAAGGATTTATTGAAGGTGTGGTAGCTGTGTTTTCGGGTTTTTATTTTGTAAGCACTGACTCGCTTTCCGATTTTGGCAGCATTGAGTTTTCGCCCGATAATGGAATAACCTGGATAAATCTTTTAACCGATACAGAATATAGTGGTTATTATCATTGGTTTACTGAAAAACCCGTGTTGACCGGCAACTCTTTCGGATGGCACTTTTTCGGAATTCAACTCGCCGAAATGAACAAAGTGTTTGAGATTGATTCTACAACAATAATCAGTTACAGAATTTCATTTATTTCTGATGATATTAATAATCAGAAAGATGGACTTGCATTTGACGACCTACGTTTTCAGGATCATCTCTTAGGGTTAAACGACGAAAATAATGTTGATAGTTTTGAAATTTACCCAAACCCAGGCAACGATATTGTATATGTGAGAGCCAATAGCAGTCTTAATGAACAAATGAGATATACATTGCTCAATATCAATGGCGGACTTATTGAAACTAAGACACTACCAATTAATACCTCTTCAACTATTAATATAAAAGAACTAAAGCAGGGTATATACATGATATATATTTTTGACAGACATAATAGACCAATTAAGCAGCAAAAAATTATTAAACTTTGAAACTGATATTATTACTCATTAAAATGCAAGAATTTATAAAAAATAAAGCACTTATTGCAATAATTATATTTATAACAACCTATCAGACCGGAAAAAGCCAGAATGTTTTCCCATCATTCGGTGACAGTGCGAAGTGGAATGTATTGCAGTGTGTTTATGGCATTGGATACTCCTGCAACACGACGATTTATCAATATGACTATGATACCTTGTTCTGCGGAAATGTTTATTCAAAAATATCTTCAACATCTACCGGAGCCTTTGGTTACATTCGTTCTGACAGTTCACGTGCATATATTCGCGCATCGAATTCATGCTTCGACAAAGAGTATCTCATGTACGACTTTTCAATCAATTTTGGTGACACAATTTATTTAGCCAATAATATTTGGAACAGCAATCAAACTGACACGACTAAATTTGTGCTGGATTCATTACAAACCGGCACTTTCAATGGAATTGAACGCCGTATTTTTTATGTAAAATATGTACGCGATCCGGATTTATGGCCCAATTGGTTTGGCGCACAAATGAAGTGGATTGAAGGTATTGGCTCTACGTCAAATCCATTTTTCCCGATCGAGTGCATTCAGGATTATTGCGAATTATCGTGGCAATTACTTTGTTTTGACAGTTTAGGCATCCAGTTGTATCAGGATTCCGTTTTCAAAACATGTGACACAACTTTCACAGATGTTGTAATAAGCGAGTTTGTAAATGAAAATCAATTAGTTATTTATCCCATTCCTTTTACAAAAAGTCTGACAGTTTCTGTTGAAAATACGATCATTTCAGAAATCGATATTTTAGATATAAAAGGAAAACAGATCTATAAAATTGAGGGAAATGGAAAAAATAGTATAAAACTTGACGCAGTGGACAATTTACATAAAGGAATGTATTTTTTCCTGGTGCATACAGATAAGGGAATTCTGACAAAGAAAATAATTAAAATAGAATAATACCTGCCCTCGTTCAGTGTAGTTTGCACCGCGGGCGGCATATTGGTTTCTTCATGAAGCCGATATCTGATACGCAAAAACCAAGATAATTGACTAAAATATATTTTTAAAATGACCCTCGATTTTTAATTAAAAAAATAGTGCAATTGTGAATAGATTTCAACATTCATTTCCAGACAATACAAAGAAAAAACCACGCATTATGAAAAAGTCAATCTATACATTTACTTTTATTTCATATCTCGTATTACTGTCATTCACAAATATTTTTGCACAAGGAAGTTGGTGTCCGCCTGGCTCTGTATGGTATTATGGATTCGATGCAGAGTACTTTAGCGGTTACATAAAAATTGAGTATGTGGGTGATACTATAATTCAGTCGGTTTCTTGCAAGAAACTTAAAAAAATCATGTATTCCTATAATTTTGTTAGTCAGGAATTGAATTCCTACATCATTGGAAATGAATACACTTATGCCGAAGAAGACAAAGTTTTTTATTACACGGCAAATCAGTTTTTCAAATTGTATGATTTTGCAGCTCAACCTGGAGACACGTGGACAGTGCAGGGAACAAAGCATTATGAAAATTGCGACAGCACCGGCATTGTGAAGGTCGACAGTATCGGAACTATTCAAATAGACGGATTTCAACATCGTTATATTTGTGTTAGTCCAGCTGACGACTTCTCGGAGTGGGGATGGAAAAGTGTAAAAATTATTGAAAATATCGGTCCTGTTGAGCCTAATGCCAATAATTCCTACGACTTTCTCTTTCCAGTAAAACTAAGTTTCTGTGGAATGGCATTGGATGAACACATCGAGGGTGGTTTTTTCAGGTGTTATTCCAATGCCAGCGGTTTTGACTACACTTCAGGTATAGTGGCTGAATGCGATTTCATTCCAACCGGAGTGGAAGAATTCCATATTTCAGACATTGTCAGTATTCTCCCAAACCCTTACGATAGATGTACTACTATTCGTGTTAGTAAAAATTATAAACATGGAAATGTACATGTTTTTAACATGGAAGGCCGTCTGGTAAAACAAATGAAGCTGACGGGATTTGAAAATTCATTAGACCTTTCATCTTTTAAATCTGGTATATACATGTTTGTATTTCTAATTGATAATAGAATTCAAACATTAAGAAGCGTAAAACTTTAAAAATAAACACCATGAAAAGGACTATAATACACATTATTATTTCTTTACATCAACTTTCTATTTTTGTTACAGGCAAAAACCGCTTCATATTACCGGGCTTCCGGTTGTGGCAGTAATGCCGGAGGCTTGGGGTTCTTACTGCTAAAGTTTGATTGAATACAAACATAAAAGTTAAAACCATGAAAAATAAATTCATACTACTATTGCTTCTTGCAGCAATAGACCTGCCTTTTAGTGGGTTTTCGCAGGAATATGTTCCTTTTGCTGACACTACTAAAGATTGGAATGTAACGTTTACCGGGTATAGTTATGGTGGTTCAGTTGCTACAATAAACACCATGAAACTCCATATCTCATCCAGTGATACAATAATCAATGACACAGCGTATTACAAGGTAATTAATACCGGGCAATATAATTTCTTCTTGCCCGAGGGCATCATTGGATTCATCCGCGAGGATACAGCCGGGAGAAAAGTTTATTTCAGGGAAAGCACCTATGCTTTTTACACACCAAAGGACAGACTCCTTTATGACTTCTCAATAGAGCAAGGTGATACGACCGAAATTTTCGGCCTACACCATTGTCTCACGCACTCTAATGCCTACAGGGTTTCATCAACCGGAACCATAACTCTGTTGAATGGTGAGGAGCGAAAAACCTGGCAGATGATTCCATTAGCAGGAAGTCCGGTCGAAGCCGACCAATGGATTGAAGGCATAGGAAGCCTTAACGGGCTTTTATTTCCGGGATGTTACGAACTCTCAACAATTTCTATTTCATTGGATTTGCTTTGTTATTATGAAGGTGGAGTTAATTTGTACCTATCTCAAGGAGACACTTGTTATATTGATTATACAACAGGACTTGAAACAAATCTACACAGTAATATAAAACTATACCCTAACCCCACCAAGGATTTCTTATTCTTAGAATTATATGAAAAGACAGACAACTGTAAGCATTATACTATCTTTTCAGCTGATGGCTTGAAAATATCAGAAGGCAAATCATGTAATGAAAAAGTTTCAATACCTGTAAGCCACTTAAGAAATGGGATCTACCATATAAATATTTTCAGCAAATTATCTTCTATTAATAACAAAACATTTATCAAAACTGATTAAAAAAAGATTTATCATGAAAAAAAGCGGATATAAAGGCACTTTAATGTATAGTGTAATTAGGGTCTGCTGAAAAACTCAAGGACCCCTCGTTTAATATTGAATAATTCGGGTGAAGTATATTACGCATATTCACAATCTATTATTAATGAATTGAATCGGCTTGGCACTGAAAAACCATGA